>URNU01000048.1 GCA_900549275.1 uncultured Collinsella sp.
GGCCTTTCTCTTGGCGCGGACGATTACGTGGTCAAGCCGTTCCGTCCGCTGGAGCTCATTGCGCGCGTTCACGCTCAGCTCCGTCGTTACACTAGCTACGGCAGCCGCGCACAGGCGGTCGAGTCGCCGACCATCCAACTCGATGGCCTCGAGATCAATCGCGATGCTCGCTCCGTGGCAGTGGACGGTGCACCGGTGCGCCTCACGCCCATCGAGTATTCCATCTTGCTGTATCTGGTCGAGCATCGTGGCAGCGTGGTGGCCGTGGGGGACTTGTTCCGCGCGGTGTGGAACGAGGACTTTATGCCCGGCTCCAACAATACGGTGATGGTGCACATCCGCCATCTGCGCGAAAAGATCGGCGACGATGCTCAAAAGCCGCGCTTTATCAAAAACGTCTGGGGCGTCGGCTACATAATCGAATAACGCCTTTGATGGTGGGGGAAGTGGATATGACAAAAGACGATAGGCGGGTATTCGAGGTGCCCGATCGACTCTTTGAATACATAAAGGCGGTCGTCGACAACCGCGCGCTTGCGACGGTACTGCTCTTTTTGTTGAGTCTGCTACTCATTGGCATTGACAATATCGTTGGCATTCTGGCGGTTTTGCTCATTGGCTTCTTGCTGATCGATCGATTCGAAATCGTTCGCCGCTGCGTGGTAATCGGCGGTGCCGCGTGGACAATTACGCTGGCGATCGGGGCCATGGCGCTTGGCGGTATTGGCGAGCCCGTGTTCTTTGATGCCGCCTTTGTGTTCAATATGCTCGGCTTTGTGCTGGCGCTCGCCGTGTGTGTCCTGTTCTTTTGCGGGCGTGCCCTGTATTACCAGGGTTATGAGCAAGGCGAGCAGCATGCCGACCGCGTGATCGCCGCCCGTATTCAGGACCGTCTGATCGATAACCCCGACACGTGGGATACCATCGACGGTGACTTTCTCGAAGTCGAGGGTGCGCTCAACCGGGCGCGCGATTGCGAGCGTAAGGTGCAACAGGCCTTGCGTGACGAATCGCATCGCAAAGATGACCTGGTTACGTACCTAGCGCACGACCTGCGTACGCCGCTCGCCAGCGTGGTGGGCTATCTTTCGCTCCTGCAGGAGGCCCCCGATTTGCCGCTTGAGCAGCGCGCGCGCTTTACGGGCGTGGCACTCGACAAGGCCCATCGGCTCGACGCGCTCATCGAGGAGTTCTTCGACATCACGCGTTTCGATTTCCACGATATTGTGCTCACCCGCGCCTACGTCGATTTGGGGCTATTGCTGGCGCAGGTGGCCGACGAGTTCTATCCCATTCTCAACGAACAGCGCAAGGAAGCCCAGGTTGATATCTGCGAGGACCTGACGGTGCTCGTGGACGGCGACAAGATGGCTCGCGTATTCAACAACATCATGAAAAACGCCGTTGCCTATAGCTATGAAGGCTCGACGATCATGATTGAGGCTGGGCGCCAAGATGACGGTGGCGTGCGAATTCGCTTTATCAATCAGGGCGATCCGATCCCTGAGCCAAAGCTCAAGGTGATTTTTGAGAAGTTCTATCGCCTGGATGCAGCGCGTGCGACCAATCGCGGCGGTGCTGGGCTGGGGCTTGCCATCGCCAAGGAGATTGTATGCGCGCATGGCGGTACCATCGCGTGCGAATCGACGCCCGAGCATACCATCTTTACCATCGACCTGCCCGCCGCGTAGCGTAGGCGCCTTTACAAACACCTGACAATGCGCTCACGTGCATATGAGCCGCGGTTTCTACTATCGATACTGCTGAATTGATATCGATGTGGAGGTATGCGGTATGACGGCTGCTGCGGCCATGGAGCCCACGGAGCTCGAGGAGCTAATGGAGGCGCAAGCCGAGGCTGCGCACGAGCGCGAAGTCGGGGACGCGACTCGTCCCACGGCGCAGGATCTTGCCGCCTCGTCGACGCGCATCGACGTCGAGGGCCTCGACCTGTTCTATGGCGACCACCACGCGCTCAAGGACGTATCCATCAAGATTCGCGACAAGCAGATCACCTCGTTTATCGGTCCTTCGGGCTGCGGCAAGTCGACGTTGCTGCGTTGCTTTAACCGCATGAACGACGGCATCAAGGACTGCCGCATCGAGGGCAAGATCGCGCTCGACGGCCAGGATATCCTGGGCGACTACGACATCTGCCGCCTGCGTCAGCGTGTGGGCATGGTGTTCCAGCGCCCTAACCCGTTTCCCATGAGCATCTACGACAACGTCGCGTATGGTCCGCGCGGCATGGGCGTGCGCGATCGTGTCGTTCTGGATGAGCTGGTCGAGGACTCTCTTCGTCGCGCTGCGCTATGGGATGAGGTCAAGGACAAGCTCAAGGAGTCGGGGCTGGGTCTTTCGGGCGGGCAGCAGCAGCGTCTGTGCATCGCCCGCGCGCTTGCCGTGCAACCCGATATTCTGCTGATGGACGAGCCCACGAGCGCTCTCGATCCTGTGTCGACGGTGGTGGTTGAGCAGCTGGCCTGCGAGCTCAAAGAGACCTGCACGCTCGTGGTCGTTACGCACAATATGCAGCAGGCGGCGCGTATCTCCGACTCGGTCGCGTTTTTCTTGCTGGGTGAGTTGGTGGAGCACGCGCCCACCGCTCAGCTCTTCAAAAATCCCACCGACCCGCGCACGGCGGATTATTTGACGGGACGTTTTGGCTGATACCATCTAGTAAAGGTACCTTTAGGGTTAAGATGCGGTCATGCCGGCCGCAAAGGGGTTCAACATGATCTATTACGTCGAGGACGATGACAACATCAGGGATTTGACGGTCTATGCACTGCGCAAGCAGGGAATCGAGGCCGAAGGCTTTTCGTGCGATGGCGAGTTTAAGGCCGCCGTGGCGCGACGGGTACCCGATGCCGTCCTGCTCGACATCATGCTGCCCGATACCGACGGTTTGGCAATTATGCGTCGCCTGCGCGCCGACCGCCTGACGGCGACGGTGCCCATCATGATGCTCACTGCCAAGGATACCGAGCTCGATAAGGTAATGGCGCTCGATGGCGGTGCCGACGACTATCTGACCAAGCCGTTTTCGCTCATGGAGCTTGCCAGCCGTTGCCGTGCGCTGCTGCGCCGCGGCGGTATGGTCAAGCAGGCGAGCGATGTGCTCAGCGTGGGCGATATCGTGCTTTCGCCCAGCCATCGCGAGGTGACCGTTGCTGGCGAGCCGCTCAAGCTTACTTTGCGTGAGTTCGATTTGCTCGAATATCTTATGCGCAAGCCCGGCGTGGTCTTTACCCGTGAGTCGCTGCTGCAGAGCGTGTGGGGCTGGGACTTCGACGGCGGCTCGCGTACCGTCGACGTTCACGTACAGACGCTTCGCCAAAAGCTCGGCGAGCGTGCCAGCGCTATCGAGACGGTGCGCGGCGTGGGCTATCGCCTGGCGGAGCCTTCTGCCGACGACGGAAGCGAAGACGCAGATTCCGTAGCTGCCGCATCGGAGGAGTAGCCCGTGGTCTTCGCCCCCCAGGGAAAGCACACGCTTTCCCATCGCGTGTTCGCGACGATTTTCATCTGTGCCATGGCGGTGATTGTCGCCTTTACGGTGCTGGGTGCGTTCTTTGTGCAAAACACCTTGGCAGACGCCACGAGTGCCAACCTTTCGCAAGAAACCGAGCTTATTGCCGCCGCCTTAAACGAGCAGCAGGAGCCCATCGCATTTTTGCGAAGCCTCGATCGCGAGGACCTTCGTATCACGCTGATCAACAGGGATGGATCGGTCGCCTACGACAACGAGGCGTCTCCTTCCATGTTGCCCAACCATGGCGATCGCCCCGAGGTCGTTGAGGCCCTTGAGAGCGGTTCGGGCTCCGCGGAGCGCTCGAGCGCCACGCTCGACGAGATTATGCTATATCGCGCCGTCGCCCTTGATAACGGTCAGGTCGTTCGTTTGGCGCAAGCCCAGCCTGGCGTCGCGGCGATTTTGCTTTCGCTGGTGGCGCCGATGCTGCTTATCGCGGCGGCGGGCGCGGTGCTTTCGTTTTTCCTTGCGCGCCGCGAATCCCGTGCCATCATTGCGCCGCTGCAGGAGGTCGATTTGGACCACCCGCGCCGTAGCTATGAACATGCCTACACCGAGATGGTTCCCATGCTCGAGCGCATTGAGTCGCAGCGCCAGGAGCTTAAACGCCAGATGGCGGTGCTGGCCGATAATGACCGTATGCGTCGCGAGTTCACGGCCAATATCACTCATGAGCTCAAGACCCCGCTTACCGCGATTTCGGGCTATGCCGAGCTTATTGCAAACGGCATGGTTGAGGGCGAGGATGACCTGCGCAACTTTGGCGGCCGCATCTACCGCGAGGCGGGACGCCTGGCGGCGCTCGTTAACGACATCCTCACGCTTTCCAACTTGGACGAGGCGGAGCGAGCATCTGAGGGCGAGGCGGTGCCCATTGGGTCCACGGAGCCTATCGAGCTCTCTCGCGCCATTTTGACGGTGGAACAGCGTCTTGAGCAGGTTGCCCGGCAGTCGAATGTGACCATTGGGCACGAGACGAAGCCCGTGGTGATCGAAGGCGTGTCGCGCCTGATCGACGAGCTGATCTATAACCTTGCAAGCAACGCCATTCGCTACAACCGACCTGGCGGTACGGTCACGCTGCGCTGCGGAACCAACGATGAGGGCCGTCCGTACCTGTCTGTTGCTGACACGGGTATCGGTATTGCGCCCGAAGAGCAGGGTAAAGTGTTCGAGCGTTTTTACCGTGTGGACAAGAGTCGTTCTAAGGCGCGTGGCGGAACCGGCCTGGGCTTGGCGATTGTTAAGCATGCCGCTCTGTACCATCATGCCGCGATTGACCTGTCGAGTGAACCGGGCGTGGGGACTACCATTACGGTGACGTTTCCCGTGCAGCAAGAGGGACCGTTCGCGTAGCTGTGTGGCAAAAACCGAGGATTAGACGATACACCCGCGTCTCCGCTGCCGCGTAGGTTGTTGCGCAACTTACGCGCGGACGCTGTATCTTATGTATAGAGTTCGGACATGGCAGAAAGATGCGATATCATATGAGCAGTTTTGTCGATACGAACTAGGGAAATGAAAGGCAAGCTGCATGACCCTTCTCGAACTGTTCCAGCTGCTTAAAAAGCACCTCAAGCTGGTCATTGCCCTTCCGGTGGTCTGCGCGATCGCCATGGGCGTCGTCTCCTTCGCTATGATGGACAACACCTACACCGCCACGACGAGCATGTACGTTCTCGCCAAGACCGACGATAGCGGTCAGATGAGCTACAACGATCTTTCGGCGAGCCAGATGCTTTCCAACGATATCGCCACGCTGCTCGATAGCGATAGCGTTAAGGGCGGTGCTGCCAAGGATCTGGGCCTCGCCGATCTGGACGACTACAAGATTTCCGTTTCCTCCGAGACCACGACGCGCGTCATCACGCTTTCGGTGACGGGCACCGATGCCGAGGAGACGGCAGAGGTGGCAAGGGCCATGGCCAGCTCGGTGAGTACGGTCGCTCAGAACGTCGGCGCTGCCCAGAGCATCAACGTTATCGATAAGGCTAAGACCCCCGAAGCTCCCAGCGGCCCCAAGCGCGCGCTGTACGTCGCCGTTGCGTTCCTCGCCGGTATCTTTATCGCAGTTGCCTATGTCGTTTTGGCAGACATGCTCAATACCCGCATCCGCGGTGCCGAAGAGGCAGAAGAGCTCCTGGGTATTCCCGTTGTTGGCCGAATTCCGGCTATGAAAGGTGGTAAATAGGCATGGCTAAGGCAAAGAACACCGATAAGCTCGTTGTACAGAATGCCGCCAAGACCCTTCTGGCCAACATCCGCTTTGCGAGCGTGGACGACCCCATTCGCACCATCACCGTTACCTCCTCGATTCCCAACGAGGGCAAGTCTACGGTTGCCATTAACCTTGCTCAGGCAATCGCCACGAGCGGCAAGTCCGTGCTCCTGGTCGAGGCCGATATGCGCCGCAGGTCCCTTTCCGATATGCTCGGCGTTCGTTCGCGCGGCGGACTCTATGCGGTCCTTTCCGAGCAGATTTCGATTGACCAGGCAATTGTCGAGACGGGTCAGAAGAACTTCTACTTCCTCGATGCCGAGCCGCATATTCCCAATCCTGCAGACATCATCGTCTCTCATCGCTTTTCCAAGTTGGTCAAGGCACTGTCTGCTAAGTTCCAGTATGTCATCTTCGATGCTCCTCCGGTCGGCACCTTCATCGATGCTGCCGAGATTGCCAGCCTGACCGACGGCACGCTGTTTGTGGTGCGCGAGGACTTTACCAAGCGCGAAGAGGCACTCAACGCTATCGCCCAGCTTAAGAAGTCCGAGAAGGTCAAGCTCATCGGTACCGTTATGAATTACTGTGAGACCGAGACCAGCGAGTACTACTATTCTTACTACACCAAGGACGGTAAGAAGGTTAAGAAGGGCTCCGCCGATCAGGGCACTTCCAAAAAGGGCATCTTCACCAACCGGGCAAACGTTTAGTTGATTAAGGCCGACCTATGCGTGACATTCATTGCCATATCTTGCCGGGTGTAGACGACGGCGCCGCCGATCTCGATGAGAGCTTGGCGATGCTCGAGGCTGCCAAGCGGGCCGGTGTAACCAGAATCGTTTGCACTCCTCACTGCCGTGATCCCTATTTTGATTACGACAAGATGTGGGATGCCTTTGAGCTGCTGCGTGATAACGCTGACGGTTTTCCGCTCCAGATGGGCTTCGAAGTCAACCACCGAAAGCTCGTTGAGCTTGGTATCGATGCCGCGGAGCACTTGCATTTCGATGGGACCAACGAGTTCCTGCTCGAGCTTTCGACGCATGCCGATGCGTATGCGTTTAGAGAGTACGAGAACACGATTTACGATTTGCAGTGCCGTGGCTACCAGGTGATCATCGCTCATCCTGAGCGCTATCGTGCGGTTCAAAAGGATGTAAGCGTGGCGGAGCGCCTGGTCGATATGGGCTGCAAACTGCAGGCTTCGGCGGACTTTATTGCCGGCGGTCGCTTTGGTCGCGAGAAAAAGCCGGCACAGCGCCTGTTCGATCAGAACCTGTACAGCTTCATCGCGAGCGATGCCCATAACGTGGGTCATTACGACTGCCTGGCGAAGGCTCGCGCGAAGTTTAGCGTGCGCGGAGCTCATTTTCGCTAAAATCTGTCCCTAACGTTCGCATTGAATGAAAGGGCAGCCATGGATATCCAACTTAAGACGGGATGCTTTGATGACGCGGCGTTGGTGCGCCGCGTCGTTTTTATGGACGAGCAGGGCTACGAGAGCGAGTTCGACGCTATCGACGAGGACCCGAACTGCATTCATGTGACGCTCTATGTAGACGGCGAGCTTGCCGGTTGCTCGCGCGTGTTTCCCGAAGAGCTTGAGCGCGTGGCTGACGCAGAGGTCCCGGTGTTGCCGGCATGCGACATGGACGAAGGCGTTGCGGCGGGGGAGACCTACATTATGGGGCGCGTCGCCGTGCTGCCGGCTATGCGTCGTCGCGGACTGGCGAGTGCGATCGTCGAGGCCAGTGCTGCGTGTGCACGCGATGCCGGCGCTAAGCTTATTAAGCTGCATGCGCAGGAATACGTGCTGCCGCTCTATGCAAAGGCGGGCTACGCGCAAATTGCCCCGGTAGATTACGAAGACGAGGGCCAACCCCATGTCTGGATGGCCAAGCGCGTAGATAGCAGATAGGGACGCTCCTTTTCTGCCGGCAGTCGGGGACACTCCTTGGCAATTGGCGCATCGGAGCGTTTGGACATACAGTTTTTCGATTCCGTATGTATATATGCGCGCTAATGGGTTATAAAATCTAAGTCTGAACATAGCAGGTCTGCGATGCGGCTCGGGCAACCGAGCCGTTTTTGCGGACGGGGATAGCGCGAAAGGACTGCACATGCGTCAATTTAAGACCGAGAGCAAAAAACTGCTCGACCTCATGATCAACTCCATCTACACCAATAAGGAAATCTTCCTGCGCGAGCTTATCTCTAACGCGAGCGACGCCGTCGACAAGCTCAACTTTAAGAGCCTGCAGGACTCGAGTGTCAAGCTCGACCAGGGCGACCTGGCTATTCGCGTCTCCTTTGATAAAGACGCCCGCACCATTACCATCTCGGATAACGGCATTGGCATGACCGCCGAGGAGCTCGAGCGCAATCTGGGTACCATCGCCCATTCCGGCTCCGAGGAGTTTAAGACCGAGAACGCCGAGCAGCAGGGTTCGGATGTCGACATCATCGGCCAGTTTGGCGTGGGCTTCTA
>URNU01000049.1 GCA_900549275.1 uncultured Collinsella sp.
AAAAGGAGCTTATCGGCACCTCCGATTACCCGTCGAATAAGATCTTTACGATCTCCAATTTCATTACCTTCACGCGCCTGATCCTCACGCTGGTCTTTCTATACCTGTTTGTGACGGATAACAATCGCGTCGTCGCGATCGTCATCTATGCCATCGCGGCTTCCACTGACTGGATGGACGGTCAGATTGCCCGCATGACCAAAACGGTCTCGTGGCTCGGCAAGGTTATGGATCCCATCTGCGACCGCGCTCTGCTGTTTACCGGCGTGCTGGGCCTGGTGGTTCGCGGCGAGCTTCCCATCTGGGTCTGCGTGCTCATTATCGGCCGCGATATCTACCTGGGCATCGGCACGCTCATCGTGCGCCATTATCACCGTCGTCCCATTGACGTCGTCTTTCCCGGCAAAATTGCTACGGCGCTGCTCATGACCGGTTTCTCGCTCATGCTGCTTGGCTTTCCCACTGTGGATGGCTGGCATCTGCTGCCCGCTACGTTCACGGCTTTCCCGGGTCTCAACGGCAGCCCGGTACCGCTTGGCATCTTCTTTGTGTACGGCGGAGTCATCTTCTCCATGCTCACCGCTGTTATCTATTCCATTAAGGGTGGATCGGCCATTAAACAGGCTGTTGCGCATCCCGAGGACGAAGACATCGACTTTCTTAACCCCGAAATCGAAGACTAAGTCATTGGGGTATGATTACGTACAGTACATTTTTTGCGGCATGTCCGCGTTAAGTTAGGGGTTGTCATGGACAACATGGTTAACAATATGCCTCAGAACGATAAGACCTCAGACGCCACCTGCGTTTTCCGCGTTCCATCGAGCGATGTCACCGTTCCCGACCTCATGGCCAACGTGCACATCACCGCGCCCGTCTTATCTATCGTCAAGGGCCCGCAGACCGGCGCCGCCTTTGAGCTCGAGGACAACGTGACCACCATCGGCCGCGATCCCGCCAACGGCATCTTCCTCAACGACATGACCGTGTCGCGTAGCCACGCGCGCATTATTCGCGAGGGCCTGGGTGCCCGCATCGAAGACCTGGGCTCGCTCAACGGTACGTGGGTTGACGGCGCCATCGTCAACGGCGCACCGCTTCACGACGGATCTTCCGTCCAGATCGGTACGTTTACGCTCATCTACCACGAGAGCACGCCGGAGCGCATCGAAACCGGTGAGTAGGGCATGGCCGAACGCAACTATCTGAGTATCGGCCAGGTCGTCAATCTACTTCGAGGCGCATACCCCGATCTTTCAAACTCAAAAATTAGATTTCTCGAAGATGAGGGGCTCATCACCCCTCATCGTACGCCTAAGGGGTATCGTCAGTACTCCAAGGAGGACGTTGACCGCCTGGAGGTCATTCTGCACCTGCAGAAGACTCGCTACATGCCGCTCAACGTGATCAAGCAGCGCCTGGAAAACGCCACGGACCTGTCTACGCTCGCCTACGAGGTGGGCCTGCTGTCCGACGTTCCGCTCAAGACGGAGCCCAAGGAGACTAAGCAAAAGCTGCATCCCATCGAGACCATCCCCGATATGCTCGGCGTCGAGATCTCGTTTATCCGCTCCCTGGCCGAAAACGACCTCATTCGCATCATCAAGAGCCCGCAGAACCGTGAGCTTGTCGATGGCCGCGATTTCCCGATCATCCGTTACTGCTCCGAGCTTTCGCGTTTCCACATCGAGCCGCGCAACCTGCGCCAGTATGTATCGTCGGCAAACCGTGAGTCCTCGATGTTTGAGCAGGTGCTCGTGAGCATGCTCGGTATGGATACTTCCGACGACGAGCGCGACGCCAAGCTCGAGCGTGCATTCAAGAAGCTGCATGACCTCACCGAGGGCGTGCATACCGCACTGCTCAAGAACCGCGTTTTTGAGTCACTCAACGCTGTGGTCGAGGACGCCGATATCGATGCTCTTGACGAGGAGATCGCACGCTCCGAATCAACCAAGGCCAAAAGCGAAGAGGCAAGCGTTGCCGCGAAGGACGAGTCGCTCGTGCATCCGTCCAAGGTCGTCGCCCCCTCGCATAGCCTGTCTGCTAACACGGGTAAATAACCGCCGTCCACCCGGCAATCCATGAAAGGTCACGTCATGTACGACTTCGAATCTCATATCGTCGACATCCCCGACTATCCCGAGCCCGGAGTCGTCTTTAAGGACATCACGCCGCTCTTTGGTAATCCCGAGGCACTAAAGGCCATGGTAGATGCCCTGGCCGAGCATTTTACCGGCATGGGTATCACCAAGGTTGTGGGTCCCGAGGCTCGCGGCTTTATGGTCGGCGTGCCCGTGGCTGTCGCCCTGGGCGCCGGCTTTGTGCCCGCACGCAAGCCGGGCAAGCTGCCGCGCAAGACGGTGAGCGAGAGCTACGAACTCGAATACGGCACCGACTCTATCGAGATTCACGCCGATGCCATTACCTCTAAAGATACCGTGTTGATTCTGGACGACTTGGTCGCGACGGGCGGAACCGTCGAGGCAACAGGTAAACTGGTGCGAGATATGGGCGCAAAGCTTGTAGGTTATGGTTGTATCCTCGAGCTTGCGTTTCTTAACCCGCGCGAGAAGCTCACGCTCTCCAACGAGGACGTTGAGCTCTTTAGCCTGGTAACGGTGGACTAACCGCTACCCTTAGATACCGGAAAGGAAGCTCCATGCGCACAGCAAACACGCACAAAAACATGGCACGCTGCGCTGCTACGGCAACCCTCGCTTGTGTTTTGGGCCTGGGCCTCGCGGCTCCGGCCTATGCCGATACCGCATCCGACCTTGCCGCTGCTCGTGCAAAACTCGAGCAGATCGGCACGCAAACCCAGCAGATCTACGACGAGCTCGCCACTCAAACGCAGGCACTCGACCAGACCGCTGGCGAGATCACGCAAAAGCAGCAGGAGATCGCCGATGGCCAGGCCAAGCTTTCTAACTACGTTGCCGGCGAGTACAAGACCGGCGGCCTGAGCCTTCTCCAGGTTCTGACGGGTGTCGATGACCTGGGCGATATGCTCAACCGCCTGTTCTACTACGGCAAGGTTTCCGACAAACAGGCCCAGACCATCCAAGAGGTCAAAGAGCTTAAGCAGGAACTTACCAACAAGCAGGCCGAGCAGGAGCAGAACGTCGCCGCCACGCAAAAGAAGGTCGACGAGCTCAACGCTCAGCAGGCCGAGGCTCAGAATGTTGTGAACTCTCTGGACTCCCAACTGCAGGCCGAACTTGCCGCCGAGGCCCAGGCCAATGCCGCACTGCAGGCCGGCATTAACGCCAGCACTGCCGAGAAGGCCACGGTGAACACTGAGACCGCCGGCACGACTGAGAACACCAATAACGGTGGCGGTACGACCAACAACGGCGGCAACACGCCTGCGCCCACTCCCACGCCCGCTCCTGCCCCTACGCCGCAGCCCTCGACTCCCGCTCCGGCTCCGACCCCTTCTGCGCCGAGCCAGTCCGTTGACGGCGGCACCGTTGTTTCGCGTGCCTACAGCAAGCTTGGTTGCGCTTATTCCTGGGGCGGCATTGGACCGAACAGCTTTGACTGCTCGGGATTCGTTAGCTACTGCCTCACCGGTCGTTATTGTCGTTTGGGCAGCACCGTTACGTTTATGGGCTGGCATCGTGTGACCGATCCGCAACCGGGAGACGTCGTTGTAAATTCCCGCCATACCGGCATTTACGTTGGAAACGGCGAGATGATTCATGCTTCTAACTACAACACAGGAGTTATTAAGACCTCCATTAGTTGGAGCATGGGTAATGATTATATCTTTGTGCGCTATTAAGTAACACTTCACAGCATCCGACATGGGTCTCGCGGCTTTTCCGCTACGGGGCCCATTCTTTATCTCCGCCAATCAACTTATCTTCAATAAGCTTTTATCTAGTTCTGAATACTAGATATAGAACAGAGTTCAGCAAGATGGTTATAATTAGGCTTGAGTAAATAGAAAGGACCCCATATGAGCTGGGCACTTATCTCCGATTCGAGCTGCAACCTCCGCGATTGGCAACCGACCGCACCCCATACCGCCTTTGCATTTGCACCCCTCAAAATTCGAGTGGGGGAGCGCGAGTTCGTCGATGACATCACGCTCGACGTTCACGAACTCAATTGCGCCGTGCAGGCGGAGTCGAGCGCTTCTTCGAGCGCCTGTCCGAGCGTAGGCGAGTGGACCGAACTCTTTAGGCTTGCCGACAAGACAATTTGCATGCCCATCTCCGAGGGCGTATCGGGGAGCTACAACGCCGCCGCCACGGCACGCGATTTGGTTCTTGCCGAGGATCCGGACCGACAGATTCATCTGGTCAATTCTCGCGCAGCCGGCGGCAAAATGGACCTGATCTTCCTGCTGTTCGACCGCTATCTCGCAAGCAATCCCAACGTCTCTTTTGAGGAAGCCTGCAGCTATTTTGATGAGCTGGAACTGAACAGCAAGATCCTCTTTAGCCTGTGCAATTACGAAAATCTCGCCAAGGCCGGACGTATTCCCAAGGCAGCTGGGGTCATCGCCAATAAACTCAACATTCGAGTTTTAGGCACAGCAAGCGAGGCGGGGGAGATCAAGCTCGTCGGTCACACCCGCGGCGAAAAGAAGATGCTTGGAAAGATTGTCGACACCATGGAGGCCGAGGGCTTTACCGGCGGAGAAGTCGTCATCGACCATGTAGAGAATGAAGCGGGCGCCCAAGCACTTGCCAGCCGCATTGTGGAGCATTGGCCTGGCTCCAAGACCATCATCATGCCCTGCAACGGACTGGATTCATACTATGCCGAGATGCACGGGCTCATTATCGGCTACGGCATGGGCGTGGCTTCGGGCCGATAACGTCCAACTAGACAAACGTACGGGCGGGACAAAGTGTCTGATGGCTCTTTGTCCCGCCCGCCTTTTACGTCGGCCAGCTATTTAAACCCATTGAACTTGAGGTAGCTCATCAGATACGCCTTCGATACAAAAGACGAAACCGCACTGCGCACGAGCAGCGACTCGCGCGTGACCTGATGAGCCGTATCGGGTACAGGAACCTGCTCAATGGAGAACGCCGCGCGAATGGATGCCTCGAGCTGATCGACCACATAATCAAAGGCGGTCGGCGCATCGTAGCTCAGGCGCTGAATGGTAAAGAGCGCCTGAACCGCAGCGATGGGCAGCACCTGCTTAAAAATACAGATGGCGATAAGGCGAGCGATCTGCTCGCGACCATATTGCTTTTTTACCGGAGCAGGTACCAGGCCGACCTTTACGTAGTTATTGATCATGGAAGGCGTAATGACAGGCTGCTCCACGCAAATCGAAAGCGGTTCCATCCACAGTTCGATGTACTCAATGACCTGGTCACGGTAGAGCGTTACATTCGGCAACTGGTTATAGCGCGCCAAGCTGAGCGTATTGAGTTTTCGGACTATATCAGACTGGATAAATGCATCAGGTAGCACCGTGGGCTGAATATCCTCTGGGCAAATGCTAACCGACGTATCGGACATAGGAATGACATGTTTAACGTGATTCATATGGTGCCTCCGTTCGTTTTCAATATTGTATTCTAGATTATCTAGTTTTGCATACCACAATGAACGGTATGATCGTCGGCTTTGACTCGGGTCCGGGCGCAGGATAACTGGCTCGTGTTTTGCACAACAAAACATCCCGCGACAACATTGCCTTAAGCTCGTTGTTCGGGATGTTTTAGTGATAGAACAACCTTACATAAGATATATTATCGTACTTATCCGCGTAGAAAAGCGTATGCGCTGGTAGCTGCAATGGCTCCGTCTGAAACTGCGGTCACAACTTGACGTAAACGCTTGGAACGGATATCGCCGGCAGCAAATAAGCCAGAAGTGCGGGTGGCCATTGATTCGTCGGTCACAATACCGCCGTCGGGCGCCAGATCCACCAGATGCTCAACAAGCTCGGTATGGGGCTGCGTGCCAGCAAAAACAAAGATGCCAAACGAGCCAGGATAGAAGGACTCGGAATAGGTTTCACCGGTAGCGTTGTGCTTAAACATAATAGTCGTGGGCATCGCTTCACCAGAAAGCTCAACAATACTAGTTTGGTACCTAACTGAAATATTATCTTTTGCGAGCACCTTTTGAACCACGCCATCGGGAGCCCGGAACTGATCGCGGCGCAAGACGATGGTCACGCTGCTGGCGATTTCTGACAAGAACAGGGCTTCCTCGCAGGCAGCATTGCCGCCGCCGATGACAAAGACCTGCTTGCCACGAAAGAACATGCCGTCGCACGTCGCGCAATACGAAACGCCGCGCCCGCGATACATATCCTCGCCAACAAAACCAGCAGATCGCGGCGTGGCACCCATGCAAGCGATAACGCTCGAGGCCAGCGTATCGCCCATATCGTGATGCACCGTAAACAGCGCTGAATCCGCATCGTAATCGATGCCCGTTACCATGCTCCATGCGACCTGTGCTCCCAGGCCCTCTGCATGCTGCTGAAAACGCTCGCCGAGTTCGGCGCCACTCAAGAGCGGTATGCCCGGATAGTTCTCGACCTCATTGGTTGTGGCAATCTGTCCTCCCGACATGCCCTGTTCAATCACAATCGTCGTGAGGTTGGCACGCGCCGCGTAAATGGCTGCAGCATAGCCCGCGGGGCCGCCGCCGATAATAGCAACATCGATCGGCTGATGGGTAGTCATAAAGAGACCTCCTGTCGAAAGATTGGCGTTCTTTGCGCTCATACCCAAATTTAGACGAACGTGACACTCATGCACTACAATGATTCCTTGCGAAACTTAAATGAAGGGGAGTTATCGATGGATCAAACGCAGATGGGCAATGACGCTCCCCTGCCCACGCAAAGCACTCCCCAATCGGAACAGACCTCGATCTTGGCTCTGCAAAAACCCCTCGTGACCATCGTGCACGCATCTGTCGGCTCGGGCCACAAGGCCGCCGCAAATGCGATTGCGCAGGCATTCGACCTCATCCGCGGCACCAATGGTATCCCCGAGGATGTTGAGATTGAAGTGCTCGATATCCTCGATTTTGGACGCATAAAATTCGACGGCAACAAAACAGCCGCGTCGTTTACCGGTGCTACACGCCCAATTTACGACTTGACCTGGCGTTATACCCTTACCGGACGCCTGCTTTGGGGCGGCGGCACGGCATGGTCACGCATCATGTTTCCCGCATTTAACGAATACGTTCGGAATCGTAAGCCCATTGCCGTGGTCGCCACGCATATCACGGCAGCCAACGTCGCCGTTGGCGCGCGCGTCATTACGGGCATCGACTATCCCGTCATTTGCGTACCGACCGATTACGAGGTCGAGGGTTGGTGGCCCCATAAGGATACCGACCTATTCTGCGTGGCAAACGAGTTTATGGCCGAAACACTCCGGCCCCGTAAGGTTCCCGAGGCAAAGATCCGCATTACGGGCATCCCCATTCGCGCCGGGTTCGACACGGACTACAATCGCGAGGAAGAACTCGAGAAGTTCAATCTCCCCACCGACAAGACCATTGTGTTGGTGATGGCAGGCGCCAGTTTGCCTCAACCGTACGTTCGCTTTCGCGCAGAGATGGACCACACCCTCCCCTTCCTGCGAAGCTTCGAGGACATGCACTTTGTCTTTTTGCCGGGCAAGGACGCCGAATATGCTACCCGTCTCAAAACGCTCTTCGATGCCATGAAACTCGAGAACGTCACGGTTCTTGACTATGTCGATGACATGGCCGCGCTTATGCACGGCTGCGATCTGGCAATTCTCAAATCGGGCGGACTCACTGTTACCGAATGCCTGTGCGCACACCTGCCGATGATTCTACTGGGCAAGTCCTATGGCCAGGAAAAGGCCAACACCACCATGCTCACCGGCATGGGCGCCAGCATGCATGTCACCACCGCACGCGAGCTGATCGTGACGTTGCGCCATCTCCACGATCATCCCGAGTCGCTCAAGGCACTGCTCATCAATGGCGAAGTTCTGCGCCGTCCACGCGCAGCCGAGGAAATCGCCATCGCAACCATGGAGCTTGTAGGCAAGCCCCAAAAACGTAAACGAGCCTTCTGCCGCTTCTACTGGGGCGAAAAACCTGCACATATCAGATAGTGATTTACTGTCCGCTGACCGGTCCGACCCGCCTATATATCATCCCATGCTCAAACATTCTCGCTGCGCTGCGAAACTGCGCGTGGGACGATATATAGGCGGGTCGGACCGGTCAGCTGCGTTTACTCACTACCA
>URNU01000050.1 GCA_900549275.1 uncultured Collinsella sp.
ATCGACGCGCTGCTGTTCGCCACGAGCGTGGCCGTGGGCATCACGCCGCAGATGCTCCCCGTCATCGTGACCACGAGTCTGTCGCAGGGCGCCAAGGACCTCGCCCGTCGCCAGGTTATCGTCAAGGAGCTGCCGGCGATTCAAAACCTGGGCGCCATGGACGTCCTGTGCTGCGACAAGACCGGCACCCTCACCGAAGACCGCATCGTACTCGAGCGCTACCTCAACACCGACGGCAACGAGGACGCACGCGTGCTGCGCCATGCGTTTTTGAACAGCTTCTTCCAGACCGGCCTCAAAAATCTTATCGACCTGGCCGTAATCGACCGTGCCGATGTGACACCCTCGACCGTCGCACCCGATTCCATGCTGGGCCAGAGCCTGCGCGACCGCTACACCAAGGTCGACGAGGTTCCCTTCGATTTCTCGCGCCGTCGCCTGAGCGTAGTTGTCTCCGACGCCCAAGGCAAAACCCAGATGGTTACCAAGGGAGCTGCCGAGGAAATGCTCGAGATCTGCTCTTTTGTCGAGGTCAACGGTATCGCCCGGCCGCTCGCCGAAGACAAGCTCGCCCAGATTCGCAAGCAGGTCGCCAATCTTAACGCCGAGGGCCTGCGCGTGATTGCCGTGGCGCAGAAGACCGATCCGCGCTGCGTGGGCGAGTTTGGCATCGCCGACGAGTGCGACATGGTGCTGATGGGCTTTTTGGCCTTCCTCGATCCGCCCAAAGCAAGTGCCGCGGGCGCCGTCGCCACGCTCGAGGCCAAAGGCGTGGCGGTCAAGGTCCTGACCGGCGACAACGACCGCGTCGCCGCCACCGTCTGCGAGCAGATTGGCATCGACGCGAGCAACGTCTTGCTGGGCTCCGAGATCGATGCACTCGACGACACCGAGCTTGCCGAGCGCGCCGAAAAAACCCACCTCTTCGCCAAGCTCTCGCCGCTGCAGAAGGCACGCCTGGTGCGCGTCATGCGCGAGCTGCTCGGCCACACCGTGGGCTTTATGGGCGACGGCATCAACGACGCCGCCGCCATGCGTGCGAGCGATTGCGGCATCTCGGTCGATTCGGCCGTCGACATTGCCAAGGAATCCGCCGATATCATCTTGCTTCAGAAGGACCTGGGCGTGCTCGAGCGCGGCATCATCGAAGGCCGCCGCACCTACGGCAACCTGCTCAAGTACCTCAAGACCACAGTGAGCTCCAACTTTGGCAACGTGCTGTCCGTGACCGTCGCGAGCCTGTTCTTGCCGTTTTTGCCCATGAGTGCCCTGCAGCTGGTGCTGCTGTCGCTGGTCTACGAGATCGTGTGCATCGCGCTACCGTGGGACACCGTCGATGACGCCTGGACTGCCCGTCCGCGCGCCTGGGATGCTGCGTCCATCAAGGGCTTTATGCTCGAACTGGGCCCCGTGAGTTCGCTGTTTGACATCGTGACCTTCGCCGCGCTCTTCTTTGTGGCGTGCCCCGCCACCGTGGGCGCAAGCTGGTCCGAGCTCTCCGGGACGGGCGACGTCGCGGGTATGGCGACCTTTGCCGCGCTCTTCCAGAGTGGCTGGTTTATCGAGTCCATGTGGTCGCAGACGCTCGTGATCCACATGCTGCGCTCCCCGCGCCTGCCGAGCCCACGTGACCACGCCGCGCCGGCACTGTGCGCTCTCACCGTGCTAGGCCTGGCGCTTGTCACCTGGCTGCCGGCAAGCCCCATCGCCGATGCGCTCGGCCTCATGACGCTGCCCACGAGCTTTTTTGGGCTGCTCATTGGCATCGTTACCGCCTATATCGCGCTCACCCAGCTGGCAAAGCGCCGCTACATTGCCCGCCACGGCGAGCTGCTGTGACACCCGAATCGTGGCGCGCGACCCATCAGGCGGTCAAAAAGTCCCGCCTCAAATTAAACCGCCCCCATTTCTTGTGCTAAGGAAATGGGGGCGGTTCACGCCGGCCTTTATCTTTTTCGACAGCCTCGTTTGGCTCGCGCTACACCAGGCGCATGGCTTCCTGGACAGCACCGTAAAGGTTGGCGTCGTTGCCGAGCTCGGCCACCTTTATCTGCGGCACAGGAATGCCGGCAAGGGTCCCTTCGTAACCCGCGAGGGCCAGCGGCATCTGCGCACGCAGGGCATCGACGAGCTCGGGATGGCACGAGATGCCGCCTGCGATCACAAAGACCTCGGGGTCGAGCACGGCCTGCAGGTTGATGAGCTGTCCGTCAAATGAGCGAGCGTAGCGGTCGAGCGCGCGCTGCGCCGCCATGTCGCCATCCGCGATCCACTCAAAGACGCGGCGGCCGTCCACCAGAGAATCCGCAGGCAGGCCCTTCTCGGCAACGGCGGCATCGCGGAGCGCACGCCAGCCGCCCGAACCCGCAAAGGAGTTTTCCGTGCTCGCGGCGGTCGTGACATCGTTGCGCAAGAAGCTGAACTCGCCTGCAAAGCAGTGCGCGCCGCGCAGGACCTTGCCGTCGATGACGATACCGCCGCCGATGCCCGTGCCGATAGCGAGCACCACGCCAAAACGCGTCCCGCGCAGGGCGCCAGCCGCATACTCACCGAGAGCACAGCACTTACCGTCGTTATTGACGGCAACCGGCACCCCCAGCGCCTCGCGCATGAGCTTTCCCAGTGGGCAGCCGTCCATAAACGTGAGCGCACCGCCGCGATGGATCGTTCCCGTGACGTCTCCCTCGTAGATACCGCCAGGTGCGCTCACGCCTACGGCGCTCACGCGCTCACGGTACGGCTCGACAAGCCCGATCAGCGTCGAAACCGTCTCCTCAGCCGTGGTAAAGCCCGTCGGCAGGCTCCCACGCTCGCGGATGGAAAAATCCTCGCCCAGCACAGCCCATTTAACGGCCGTACCGCCCACATCGATTCCAAAGAACTCCTGCATATTCGCCCCTCACGCGCCATGGTCCCGGATGCGCATCGACGCGACCACCACAGGAGCTGCCCCCTTATGATGGTCATGCGGCAAATCGCGCCCGGAGCCGATTATCTCTCTGTTTTACGCCTCTACTTTGGTCAGACGAACCAACATATCGCCGACGTAGGTCTCACCGTGGGCCACATAACCGCCACACAAACTGCCCTCCCAAAGAACGTCCCCATTGACCACTCATTTAAATACGTCCCCAATGAGTGCAACGGAATGGCTCCCCCTTGGCAGCTTAAAGCTGTCATGCACGAACCATTCCGTCGCAGCCTCATGAAAGGGACTGGGTTGTAAATGTTGGAGAAGAGCCGTTAGCGCCCGGGGGCCAGAATCACCAGCGCGTCGTGCTCAAAGGGATGTTGAGCCACGCGCACGGTGCCGTCACCGTTGTCGCGGACGGGCAGCCTGGCGATGCGCTTGTCCTCCATGTCGAGGACCGTCGCCGTCCAGCCGCGCGTGCCGTCAAGCTTAAACTTGAGCGCCGTGGTACGCGGCAGGTACGTGACGATGCGATCACCAACGCGCGCCACACGAATGGCCTCGCGCGCGTCATCGAGCAGCTCCTGCGCCGGAACCACGGCAAGTGCGTCATCGCCAGCCGTAGCGCCCAAGCCGGCAAGCACGTGCTCGATCGCGCCAAAGTCCCAAGCGCCCGCAAACTGCAGGCACTCCTGCCAGCGGAACGGCATGTCGAAGCCCTCGCCCAGTACCGAGCCCTGGCTCTTGCTGGTCTGCCAGTTCCAAACACCGTGCGCGCCATAGGTCACGCCAGCGCTCGCACCGGCAAGGATCGACGACCACACGCTCGCGCGGCAGTCCTGCGCGGTGAAGCGCCAGTACACGTTGCGCGACGCACCCATCTGCTCGTAACAGGGCTCGGAGTTGACCATCGGCTTTTTAGGGTAGTTGGCGGTAAAGTCCTGCGGCAGGCGCCAAGCCTCGGGCTGGCCCTCGTAGTTGTGGCCGGGCTGGAACATGTAGAAGTCCAGGCGGTCCAGGTACTGTGGCGGAATGGTGCGGTTGCCTCGGTTGATATGCATGGTGCGCAACGCCTCGGGCGCGCGTTTGACGACTTCGTCGAGCGCATCCTCGTAATAGGCAATTGCCTCATCGTCGGCAAAGTCCGTGTCGCCCGTCACCACGTAGACGGGGTCAAACTCGCCCAGGTTCTCGACGACGCGGGCAACGTGGGCACGGACCTCCTCGCGCGGCATAACCTCGGCACCGCAATGCTCGGCAATCTTGGCACCCCAGGTACCGGGCACGTAGTTGCACCACATAAGCACGAGTGCCGGACGAATGCCGTGCTCGACGGCAGCGCGGCACATGGCGGCGGCGCGGTCCCAGTACGCTTGGTTGGGACAGGACCAATCAAAATGCACGCCGTCCTCGCTGGCATAGGGCCAAATGCCCAGGTCGGGGCAGCAGCGATCCCACTGCGGCAGCGTGTTGATCTGCAGCACGTTCATGCCCTGCTCGGCGCGGCGGGTCAGATAGTAGTCCCAATCGGCCTCGGCGATGCTCGTAAACGCACTCCAGCACGTATCGGCAAACCAAAAGAACGGTTTGCCCTCGCACAAAAAGCCGTCCTGACGACCGTTGACGGTCAGCTTTCCCAAACTCATCTGCATGTCCTTTCGTTTGATAAAGGAGTTGCGAACCGGCAGATTCTTTCGCGGTAACCCTGCGCGAAAGCCTCTGGCGCTTAGCAAGCCCCGGCGAGCAGACGCCACGCGCCCCAATCAGTCTACCTTGTAAGAAGGGCCCCGCCGGGCTTGCGCCTGACGGGGCCTTGTCGTGTAGGTAAGGTCATAGACGACCGAATGGCTTGGCCTTAGGCCTCCATCTCGGCGAGCTCCTCCTTGGAGAAGCCAGTGGCAAAGACGACGGCAGCGGCGATGACAAAGGAGATCGCCATACCGACGATAGCCCAGACGGTGTTCATCTGGCCACCCTGCAGGTAGTTGGTGAAGACCAGGAAGTTGGAGGCACCGCCGGCCAGGTAGTAGGTAACACCCATGAGGCCGGAGAACACAGCGCCGATGGCACCGCCGATGAACATACCAAGCATGGTGCGACGGAAGCGCATGAGGATACCGAAGAGCGCAGGCTCGGTGACGCCGCCGGCGATGGCGGAGATGACGTAACCCAGGGCAAGACCCTTCTCGTCGGGGTTCTTCATCTTGAGGAAGGCACCGAAGGCGCAGCCCCAGACGGCGGCCATAGCGCAGTTGGTGGAAACGAAGACGAAGGGATCGTAGCCGGCGGCGATGATCTGAACCTGAGCGAGCAGGATGACGGGCATGTGCATGCCGCAGACCACGAAGAGCTGCCAGAAGGCGCCGAGGATGGCCATGACGATCAGGATACCGATGCCGCCAAGGTCGGCAAGACCAAAGAGGGCGTTGGCGATGAGGCTGCCGATCTCGTTGCCGATCGGTGCAAGGACGATGAAGGCGATGGGGATGGTAACGATCATGGTGCAGAACGGCGTGAAGACCGTGGACAGCACGTCGGGCATGACCTTCTTAAAGAACTTCTCGACAAAGTACAGGACGGGCACCGAGAGGATGATCGGCAGGACGGACTGCTGGTAGTTGGCAGCGGCGATCTGGATGCCGTAGACGGAGATGATTCCGCCACCCTCCTGAGTCGCGACACTCACGACGGACGGGGCCATGAGAGCGCCGCCGAGGAGCATGCCCAGAACCGGAGAGGCGCCGAGCTTCTTAGCAGCGGCATAGCCCAGATAGATGGGGATAAAGGTAAACGTGGCCTCGTACAGGGTGGTGTAGAGGAACGTGTAGGTCGGATCGGTATCGGAGAGAACGCCGAGCATGGTGGGACCAAGGACCGCAGCGATGGTGCGGAACAAACCGCCGGCCATGAGCAGCGGAATCAGCTGGGTCATGGAGCCCGACAGATAGTCAAGGATGATATTGGGCAGGTTCTTGAGCTCGAACTTCTCCTTAGGAGCGTCGAGGTTCTCGTCGACTGCGGCACCCTGCTTGACGCCGGACATGGCGACGAACTCGGCGAGCACCTTGGGCACGTTCTGGCCAATGATGACCTGGAGCTGGCTGCCGGCGAACTGGCAACCCAGAACACCCTTGACCTTCTTGATCTTCTCCACGTCGGCCTTGCTGTTATCCTTGAGCGTCAGACGCAGGCGCGTCATGCAGTTGGTAGCGACGGCAACATTCTCCGCACCGCCCACGAGCTCGAGGACATCGGTGGCAATCTGCTTGTTATCTACTGCCATGGGACCCCTCCCCATATCATCGTGTGCCTGCCTGTTTGGACGTAGGCACGCCTTTGGCCCGGCGGCTATAACCCCTTACGGCTGCCGAGCCCTTGGATACGCTGTCGTAAACAATTTGTTTACTGAACGTTTACAGTGTTTAGTTTACACGGAGCGTTGAATTTGTGGCAGTTTTGCCGTTTGCAGTCCGGTGAACGGTAGGAAATCGGGGGTGAACGTATCTGAACGGCAGTAAATCATCTCTTTATCTATGTATTGATATATGGCTATTTACGTGGGATTTTACTTTTACAGACCTCTCAATAGCCTGTTAGCTCATCAAGAAAACCCCAGATAGAAACTTCTAAACATATGTTTAGAAGTTCACTGCGTGTTCAATTATGCCGTTTACCGAGTTCATCTGCCTGTTCTGCAATTCTGCTTTACACTAAACATGTTTAGATTGTATTGCCGCGATTGTTTAGCACGCGCGGCGCAAGGGAGGCAGCTCATGGAACTCAGATCGTGTACCTACGCAACCGTCACCACCTTGGGCGACTTTGGCCCCTGGATCAGCAAGGTCGTTCTCGACCTACCCTGCACCGTGCGCGCCAACGATGTCGATGCGAACACTTTCCATATATATGTAGAGCGTCACGAGCGCACGGGCGAGGTCCTGATGCGCAAGGAGCACGGCGCCGACCATGCCGCGCCCTCCGTGGGTTACATCGACGTTCTCGCCGCGTATCCGTGTGACGAGAACGGCCGCAAGCTCGCCGTGGGCGCCCATGTGGCACTCGAGGTCGCCGAGCAGCGCCTGACCAAAAAGATCGAAGGCGGCGTCATGGGCTCGCGCATGCTCGATGACCAGCTGCACATCACGCAGCTCGCGGCTCTTCCCGGCAACGACGGCGACGACCCCACCTGCGGCCTTGTCTTCGATACCTGTCGCGGCGACATCTGCCCCGCGCTCAAGGGCTGGAGCAATGCCGTACAAAAGACCGCCGTCAATGGTATTGCGCTCGAGTACGGCTTCTTTGAGCCCAGCTTTAAGGCAGAGGACTCGGCCTGCTTCAATCCCTTCGCGCCCGAGGCCACGGTCGTGCCCCAAAAGGCCCCGCTCGTGGTGTACCTGCACGGCGCCGGCGAAGGCAAGGGTGCCACGCAGGGCGAAGGCGCCACGCGCGCCTATATCGGCAACCGCGTGACAGCCATTAGCCAGGCGCAAATCCAGCGCTACTTTGGCGGCTTTGCCTGGGTGCTCGTGCCGCAGTCTCCCACGTTTTGGATGGACAACGGCGTCGAGCAGCTCGGCCGCTCCAACCAGAGCATCTACTCCCCCGTGCTCAAGGCGCTCATCGACGAGTTTGTCGCCGAGCATGCCGAGCGCATCGACACCGACCGCATCGTGGTCGCCGGCCTTTCCAACGGCGGCTTTATGACCCTGCGCCTGTGCGCCGACTACCCCGATTTCTTCGCCGCCGGACTTCCCTGCTGTGCCCCGTGGTACAACGCCACGGACGAGGACGTAGCCGCGCTCGCCAAGACGCCGCTGTGGTTTACGCACTCCAAGGGCGACGAGCTCGTGTCGCCGCAGCAGACCGTGCTGCCGCTCACGGCACGCCTGCGTGACGCCGGAGCCAACGTGCACCTTACCTACTTTAGTCATGTCGAGGACCTGACCGGGCGCTATCGCGAGGCCGATGGCTCGCCTAAGAAGACGTTCAACCACGGCGTGTGGATCCACCAATTCAACGACCTGTGTTATCAAGACTTCGACGGGGGCAACGTACTCATCGACGGCGAGCCGGTGGGCTGCTGGGAGTGGTCGGCCAGGGTCGATAGGTAATCCGTCCCTTCGCGGGCACTGGGGTTTACCCCTGCAAACGTCCTCGGGCATGCATGGGCTGGCGCTTTGCGCTTCGCGCTGCGCCCGCCCATGCCCCCTGACGCTCCTATTTGGCAAGGTGTTTTTTAGAATCCATTTTGCGCTCGGCCTCGAAGGCTTGCCTGTCCCAATCG
>URNU01000051.1 GCA_900549275.1 uncultured Collinsella sp.
CGACAGATGCAACGCAAACGGGCTCCGGGTCGTCTTAACCCGGAGCCCGTTCATCTATAAAGCCACGACACGAACGGCACAACTCACCCGCGTATCAAACGACGGACGTTACAGGCATCGAGTCGCTATGCGTTCTTACGGGAGCGCACATACCACGCACCAATAGCCGCAAGGCACACGATACCGACAGCAACACCGGTAACAGCGACCGGATTAACGCCGCCTCGCCCATCCAAAGCACCCTTGCGTGATGCGGCAGCAGCGGACGTCGTTTTCGATCCGGAAGACTCGTCGGAGCCGGACTTCTTATCGGACTCGCCCTTGTTGGCATCCACATTCTGCGATATCTCCGACTTCGAGCCATCCTGCGAAGCAACAACTTCCTGCATTCCAGAACCGCCCTGCTTATCGCCGGAGCCATCGCCCCTCTGCGAACCGGTCGGCATGACCGCGAGCGTCGGATTCTTCGTCGGGACCGTAGGAACGGGCACCTCGGGCGTCACGGGTTTTTTCGAGCCGCCCGGTTCGACGACACCGGCTTTTACGCCGCCGATCTTGGACCAGTTCACACCGGACCCTGCGGACTTATAGGCCGAAAGGGCTCGTAAGGCCTGTACCGTCGCAAGCGCGTTGGCATTGCCGGGCTTACCGTCGGATCCCATGGTATGGGCGTAGCCCTTGCCGTCGGCAACCTCGTAGGCGCAGATTGCGGCAATCAGGCTATTCGCACCCGTTGCAAAACCGTTCTTGGTATTTACGGGATCCTTGCCAAGAGCCACAAGAGCGAGCAGCACCTGGGCATTAGACTCGACGGACCCAAAATCGCAAAGGCCGTTCATCTGGCCCCTAAGGAAGCCGAGCGCATTGTCGACAGCAGATGCAACAGAAGGTTGGCCATTCGAGGCAGGGGCGACGGCACACGCGTCATCATCGACATAGGGTGCAAGCGCCTGAAGTGCCATAGCGGTCATATCGACGTTGCTCGCACCGCCCGCATCGATGGTGAAACCGCCGTCGGGATTCTGGAACGAAAGCAGCGCGCAAACAAGCTGAGCACGCGTCCAAGAAGAGCCGGACGCACTCAACGTCTCATTCGAAATACCCGCCTCGTCAAGGGCAATCAGCGCATAGACCACGTTGTTCGCCGAAGCCACAAGATCTTCGTGAGAGCAAATGTCGGCAATGAGATTCACGCCATCGAAAGAGGTGATATCCTCGCCAAGCGCGGTTAGCGCAAGCGCAACTCGCTCGCAATCAGTCACCTTGGCGGTGTTGCCCGACCACTCGGCCTTATGAACGGTAAGGGACTTCTTGTAATTCGCGATCAGTGCGTCGTCAATCTTGCGCCCCGACGTTGCGAAGGCGTAAATCTCCCATTCTTGACCATAAGTGTACGCATCGATCGTACGGTTGGCGTCAAAGTACTTGGCAGCGGAAAGGGTACCTTCGTCGGCCTTTGCCTCGTTATCCGGCGAGGCAACGATTCCGTCAACCGTAATCTCAAAGGAGATGGCCTGGGCACCGGCAGTCTGATCGATCGGCGTACCGGTCACCTTATAGGTACCGGCCTTGTTCGCCGTCAGGACATAGGCGCCGCTCGCCACAAACAAGCCGTCGTCAGGAGCACCGTCAACGTGCTTCCAATCACCAAGAGCGCGTCGGTCGATACTCACGGCATCCGAGGCATCCCGACCTTCCTCGGTCGTCACACTCCATTTCATACCGGGCTCGGAAACACTCCAGCCCTCGGCATCGTTCTCGCCCGTATAACCCAGGTTGAGTTCGACGGTCTTACCGGCCTTAACGGACGCGGGGACATTTGTGATTGTCACCGATTTCAGTGGGTTCCGGTAAGCGTAGGTAACCTCTCGCTTACCCGAAGAGATGACGCTGCCGTCCTGGTTTTCGACCGTCGCCTCAAATGTCGTCTTACCGGCCTTATACGGCGTAAAGCCAATCTCGCCACTCGTAGTGTACTCGGCAACCGCAGCATCACTCGAGGTGACCGTGTAGCACGCGCGATCACTCGCGTTTTCGGGTCCCACAACCGGCGCAGCCTTATCGGTCAGGAAGGCGCCTTTGGCAAGCGGATTGCGACCGTGCAGATAGACAGTCTCGCCGTCCTCGTTATAGCCAAGCGAGACGCTCGTCGCCGGCACATAGCTCGATGTGACCGTCACGCTCTTGGAGGCGATATCGAGATTTGCGCGTGAAGATACCCGAATCGTGGCCTCGCCCGACTTCTTAAAATAAAAGCAGGCGGATCCAGGATTGGAGTGAAGTACGTTCGCAGGCGTGCCGACAAAGCGAAAACGCGCATAGGAAACAGGAGTGTACTCACCCTCGGCGGCATCGGTGTAATGAACACGGACTTCAAGATTCTTGACCTCGGAACCCGCAACCGCAATAGTGCCGCCCGTCACGTTTGCGCCGTTATACCAAATCTGAAAATCATCGATCGGTTTGGACACCGCCTTGACCACAACGGTCGCGACGTTCTCGGTAGTGCCGTCGTCCTTGTGGAGTGTGGCGGTTACCGTACCTACGGCGTCGTTATACACGTGCAGCAGGCCCGTTTCCTCGTTAACGGCGATATCACCACTGTTGGCATCTGGGGTACCCCAGGTCACCTTGGCATCCTTGGGCAGGCCATCGAGCTCAAGCGTGCCCGAAACGCAGGCGGCACCGTTCTCGCCCACCACAACGTCGTCGGGAGACGGGCAGAGCACACCATCGGCAGCAGTTACGGTCTTGTCGGTACGGGCAGACGTGAACTTCACCCCGTACTTATTGCTTGCAGCAGGGCTCTCGGAAGACTCGTAGTCTAGATTCTCACCGAAGTGCGGAAAGCCATCAGACCCCATGCCCCACACGCTACCGTTTTCGCCACGATTGACGTTGAGATTTTCGACAAAGGTCGCCGTCTTCATGTCATCGGTATCGACGGCATAGGAGTTAACGAGCGCGTCCGCGGGAAAGACGACCTTGTTGGTAAGGCCCTCCTGCCAGTACGTATTGATGAGCTGCCCGGAGTCGTAGCTTGCAAAGAGCACGCCGCCGGTCGAAGTGGCGGTGGACATGCAATTGGAGATCACGCCGCCCTTGAGCGTACGGCCAAAGCCAGCAACGCCCTTACCTGTAACGGACGTGGAGCAATTAATGACAGAGCCCTTTACCTGATTGCCAAGCGGACCAAACGACTTGCCGTCCACGGCCTGTTTGAGCTCACCGGCAAAAGAGACATTCTGGATGACGCCGGTGGAGCCAACGCTCGCAAACAGAGACTTAACGCCTCCCCCGTTGTCGAAGGTAATAGTGTGGCCCTGCCCATCAAACGTGCAATTGAACTCGCCTGTGGGTCCGAGGAACCATTCGTCATCAATCACAATGTCGCTATCGAGCACATAGTAGTTACTCGCATCCTTGACGTTCATATACATGAAGTCATCCTGCGACGAGATGTGCTTGACGCTCTCCGGCTGGGCGACGGGAGCCGTCGGCTTCTTTTTCTCAAGCGCATCCGAGGCATCATTGAGCGTCTTGACCGCCGCATTTACATCGGACTGAGATACATCGTCGCTATCGTTGACGATTTTGGCGTCAGCAAGAGCAGCGGCAAAGGCGGACCAGGAATCCGTTGTGTAGTCTGACTCATTGAGCGCCTCGGCGGCCGTGATAGCCGCGACGAGCGCGTCCTTATTGACAACGACGGGGGCAGAGCCGCTCACAAGCAAGGGCAGGCCACCGTTGGACACCCAGGAAAAGCCAGTCGACGGCACATCGGTATTGAGCACGGCGAGTGATTCAGCAGAAGAGAGGTCGGCGGCTTTAGTCGCGTTTCCCTTGTTAAAGCCGCCATAGTTCATCTCGGCAGGCGAAAAACCTACGGTATATAGGCAGTTCAGCAGCGATCCGGCCTGAGCCTCACCGACCAGGCCACCGTTCATCTCAACGCCCGAGCCGGCAAAATAGGAATTGACGATCTTTCCGGACGTCATACCGCCGACCAGGCCACCGGCACAGCCCATCCAGCCGCTAAGGTTCACACTCGCCGTGGACCAGCACATCTGGATGGTGCCAGAAAGTTCCATGGCAATGGAGCCCACATTGTCGGTGCTCGAGACCGAGCCTGTCACGCCCAGGTTCTGAATCGAGCCGGTCACATTGTTCGCAACGGCCTTGCCGTTAATGGTGACCGTATGGCCCTGGCCATCCAGGGTGCCATCAACGGTCTCGATCTGCTGGTCAGTGCCCATCGAAATATTCGCGCCAAGCTTGACGGTCGCACCCGCCTCAATGGTCTCAGGCATATCGGCTGCATCGTTGACGACCACCGTCTCGCCCGAGTGCACTACCTTGGCGAAAGAACCTGCTGCTTCGACCTGTGCAGCCGGTACCGTCTCCTCGGACGCAATAGACCGCACGGCAACATCGGAGCTTTCCTGCTCCTGTGTGCTGCCGCCATCTGCCATGCCGGTTTCAGCGTCGGCAGAAGGCTCATCTTCATCAGGCCTGCCCTGCCCAGCATCGCCCGCCGCGGTGACCTGATCGGCCGCCGCGGCTACGCCCGCGCTCACCTCCTCGGCAAACGCGGTCATTCCCGTGCTCGAACTGGCAAAGATAAACGCCATGAGCACGACGAGGAATTTCCTCGTACCTGTTCGGATGTTGTTGAGCATCCTTTCCCCCTTGGTCTGGAAGATCACTACCCCAATAAGAATCGAGGCCGACCATGTAAAGGGAAACGGGACACAGCGAAACGCCCGCACCTGACAGCATGCGGCAATGCCCCAACATCGCATACGGGATGCATGGAGCAAATATGATGTCATCTTCTGCTCACCGGAATCCAGCGGCTCCCAAAAGACCCTCGACACGAGAAGACCATAGGCAAGTAATCTGACTCGCGGGACAGCCCCGCACACAGTAACCGCCTTGCCTGGGATTCCCACCCAGTTCCCTTTTATGCGCCAAGCGCACCCATGGTCCGGCTTCTTTTCAAACAGCATGTAATTGTATGGAAGACCAGTCAACGAGCGTCCGCCGATATCACGCACACATAATTCACCGAAAATGTGGTTGAAAGTCCGTCGGGGCAACGACGAGACCTTTATCCGAAATGCAAAACGGGGCCGCAGCATCATTGCCACGACCCCGCCCGCTCAAGCAAACTCTCATTCCGAGACGCCGCTGATCAGCTACGAGATGTTGCCCAAAAACGCCTTGGTACGCTCGCTCTTGGGATGGTCGAAGACCTCGCTCGGCGTGCCATCCTCCACGATAACGCCGCCGTCCATAAAGACGACGCGGTCGGCAACGTCGCGGGCAAAGCCCATCTCGTGCGTCACCACGATCATGGTCATACCGTCACGCGCAAGATCGCGCATAACGCCAAGGACGTCGCGGACAAGCTCGGGGTCAAGCGCTGACGTGGCCTCGTCAAAGAGCATCACGTGCGGATTCATCGACAGAGCGCGGGCGATGGCCACGCGCTGCTGCTGACCGCCCGAAAGCTGACTCGGCATAAAATCGATGCGCTCGGCCAGGCCGACCTTGGTCAGCTCTTCGATGGCAATCTTCTCGGCCTCTTCCTTGCTGCGCTTGAGCACCTTTTGCTGAGCAAGCATGACGTTCTTTTTGACCGACAGATGCGGGAACAGATTGAACTGCTGAAACACCATGCCCAAGTGCGTACGTACCTTATTGAGGTCGACGCCCTTGGCGCACACGTCCACGCCCTCGACGACAATCGAACCACTCGTGGGCTCCTCAAGACGGTTAATGCAACGAAGCATCGTCGATTTACCTGAGCCCGAGGGGCCCAGGACCACGACGACCTCACCCTTGTGCACATCCAGATCGATGTCGCGCAAGACCACGTTATCGCCAAAGGCCTTCTGGAGATTCTTGATGCTGACGACGACCTCGTTCGAGTTATTGGTTTCGCTCATAATAGAACCTCCTTACAGACCAGCGATATGGTCGGCGGGCGTCGCGACAACCTGTCCGGCGCTCTTGGTGGGACGCTTCTTTTTGGTTTCGGCCGTACCCAGCAGCCTCGCCTCAAGACCGCTCACCAAGCGCGCAAGCGGCAGGGTAATGACCAGATAGAACAGGGCGGCAACCACATACGGCGTAATGGAGCCCGTCGTGGCCACGATGGTACGGGCGTTCATGACGATCTCGACCACGCCCACGGCGGCAAGCAGCGACGTATCCTTGTAAAGCAGGATAAACTCGCTGGTCAGCGTAGGCAGGACATTGCGGAACGTCTGCGGAATCATAACGTAGAGCAGCGTCTGGAAGGCATTCATGCCCAGCGAGCGAGCAGCCTCGTTTTGGCCCTTGGGGATCGATTGAATACCGGCACGGAAGATCTCGCACAGGTACGCAGACGAGTTCATGGCCATGACGATAACGCCCAGGACGTAGTCGTCCACCTTGACGCCGGCAAGCGGCAAGCCAAAGAACGCAATGTAGATCTGCAGGAACGCCGGCGTGCCGCGGATGATATTCACGTAGATGCCGGCAAGGCAGCGCAGGATGCGCGATTTGGAGATGCGCATGAGCGACAGCGCAAAGCCAAAGGGAATAGCCAACGGAAATGCCACGAGCACGATCGAGAGCGACATAAGGAAGCCCTTAAAGACGATCGGCAGGCTCTGGACCAAAATGACCGGGTTCAAGAACAGGCGGAGGAACATATTGGAGTTCCACGCCTCGACCCACGGCTGCTCTTTAAGGTCGGCCAAGAAGTTATCGAAGGCCGTCACGCCCTTGATCTCGACGGAAGGAATCTTGGAGATCTTCTTGGTCGAACCGTCGGCGAGCGTATAGGTGCCGCTAAAGGCCTCATCGCCGCCCTCGACGGGAAACGTCACGCCGTAAACCTCGACACGGAAAAAGCCGCCAGCAGGCGCCGTCTCGCCAAAGTCAATCTTGAGCGTCTGGCCGTCAGCCTTGCACGTGGGCTTCATGGGCGTACGATCCATGAGGTCCTCGCCCGAGAGCATCGTCAATCGCGTGTCGTCGGTACCAAACGTCGTGCCGTCGACAAACGTCAGCGAAAGACCGCTCAGCTCCTCATCGGCATCGGCCTGGACCTCCCAGGTAATGCGCGTCTCGGTGCCGCCGACCACAGCGCTGCCCGAACCGGTGTTGGGTCGGGCGGTAATCTTTGCGGTCTCAAGCGCCTGGGCGGTCGTGGGCGCATATGCCCCCGCGCACATCAGCGCGAGCGCCACGGCCATGACGCAGGCTAGCTTTTGGAGCAAGGCGGGCAGTGGAAAACGCTGCTCCGCGGCCCCTTTGTTCAGTCGAGACAAGGTGGCTCCTATCGTAGAAGTTGCCGGCAAAACGAGACGGAAATGCTCTCCGTCAAGAGAAGCGCAAAGGCCCTCTCCGCCAAAACGGAAAGGGCCCGCGCGTAATCAAGTAGCTATTTTACTTGATGTTGTACTTAGCCATGAGGGCGTCGACGGTACCGTCGTCGGTCAGGTCCTTGATGGCCTGGTTGATGTCGTCCTTGAGCTTGGTGTTGCCCTGGTTGATGGCGATGGCGTACTCCTCGCCGGTGCTGATCTGCTTAATGGTCTGGCAGGTGCTGAACTGCTCGGCGGTCAGCTGGCTGGCAACGGAGCGGTTGGTGACTACGGCGTCGCCCTTATCGGACTGCAGGGCGCTGAAGCACTCGGTGGCGTCCTTGTAGGGGACGATCTTGGCCTTGGGGAAGTTCTCCTGGGCAAAGGACTCGGCGGTCGAGCCAGACTGGACGATGATGGTAGCGTCGGCGTTGTTGAGCTTCTCGCTGTAGTTGTCGGCCGTGATGTCGGTGTTATCGACCTTGGTCACGATAGCCTGATCGTCCATGTAGTAGGAATCGGAGAAAGTGACTTCCTTCTCACGCTCGGGCGTGTCGGTGATAGCCGCGATGGAAACGTCATACTTGGCGCCCGAAGCGACACCCGGAACCAGCGTGTCAAAGTCGTTATTGACGTACTCGACATCCAGGCCCAGCTTGTCGCCGATGGCCTTGATGAGCTCAAGGTCAAAGCCCTGATAATCGCCGTTGTCATCCTTGTACTCAAACGGAGCGTACTCGGCAGAGGTGCCGACGGTCAGCGTACCGTCCTTGACGAGCGCGTACTCCTTGGAGCCGTCGACCTTCTCGACCTT
>URNU01000052.1 GCA_900549275.1 uncultured Collinsella sp.
CGATTCTGCTGTGGAGCAGGCTGCGGTGGACGCCAGCGAGAGGGTCGCCGCTGCCGCTGCCGAGCGCGATGCCGCCGCGCGTGCCGCCGAGGAGGCTCGTGCCGACGCCGACGCGCGTATCGCTGCAGCCGAGCTCGAGGCGGGGGAGCGTATTGAGCAGGAACTCGCCGACGCCAAGGCCGCGCACGAGCGCGAGCTCGAAGCCGCCCGCGCGGAGATGCAGCAGCGCTTGGACTCGTTGGCGCACGAGCTGGAGCAGGCCGAGCGCGATCGCGCCCGTGCCGAGCGCCGTGCCGAGGGCAACAGTCTGTCGCGCTATCTGCTGGCTCGTCTGCGCGGCGAGGCTGGCGAGGGCGTGGCCGCTGCGCCTGACGAGGATGGCGCTTCTGCGTCGGATGTCACCGAGGCCGAGGTCGCTGCCGACCCCGAGACTTCTGCAAAGGACGACGACAAGTGATGAAGCATGTGCTCCGCGTGATCAACGTGCTGGCGACCGTGGTGATCCTGGTCGCCTTTGTGGTGCTGCTGCGCACGGTGTTCACGCCCGCCGGCGAGATCCCCACCATCATGGGCTATGGCTTTATGCGCACGCTGACCGGCTCGATGGAGCCGGCGATTCCCGTGCATTCGTTTATCGTCGTCGATACCGACAACAGCCAGGCCTACCAGGTCGGCGACATCATCACCTTCCATTCGTCCGATGACGCGCTGGAGGGTTCGCTCAACACGCACCGCATCGTATCCGTGGAGGCCGCGGCCGACGGCACGCCGGTTTACCGCACCAAGGGCGATGCCAATCCGGTCGAGGATGCTGCGCCCGTGCCTGCCGCCGACGTGGTGGGCCGCGTGATCTTTGTCTCGGCGGGGCTGGGCGTGGTGGTCTCGTTGCTTACCAACCCGCTGCTGTTCTTCCCGCTTATCGTGGTGCCTCTGATCGTGCTGTTGGTGCTCGAGATTCGCCATATGGTCAAAACCACGCAAGAGGTGGCACGCGCCGAGGACGAGGCCGCCCTGCGCGCTGCTGTGGAGCAGATTCGCGAAAAGCGTCGCCGCGAGCAGGAGGGCCAGGACAGCGCCAAGGAGCAGAGCGACGGCGAGCATACCGATGGAAGCGCGGAAGCCGATCCCGGCGCCCTAGACGATTCCAGCCACTCGGCATAGCTCTTCGGTGCCCTTAGTCCCTGCAATTTGGATGCTCGTAGATGTTCCGAATCATCTGCTTTTTCATACCAATATTCGTGCTACAGTTTGAGCGCTTTGTTGCCAATTGATTTCGGGGGAGTGGAATGGAGCAGGAGCGCACAGCTCAGCGTGCACGCGAAAGGGCTTCGGTGCCGATGACGGCGGCGTCCGATTTTGTCGTGCCCGAGGGAACTGACGAGCTCAGCCGCAACACCCGTCGCGCCTGGCGCGACCGTCTCAACGACGCTCAGACGCGCAAGATGATCACGGGCGTTTTAGCCACGCTGGTGGGCGGTTCGTTTTGGGGTTTCTCGGGTACCAGCGCGAGTTTTTTGTTCGATACCTACCATGTCGATACGCTGTGGCTTATGAGCATACGGCAGATTCTCGCCGGCCTGCTCTTTATGGCTGTGGTTGTCACGCACGACCGCGCACGCCTGGTCAAGCTTTGGACGACGCCCGCTGATCGCAAGCAGCTGCTGCTCTTTACCGCTTTTGGCCTGCTCTTTAACCAGTTTTGTTATCTTTCGGCCGTGCGCCTGACCAATGCCGGAACCGCGACGGTGCTCCAGTGCCTGCAGCTGGTCATCATCATGGGTTACGCCTGCGTGGTCGATCGCCGCATGCCGCGCGCACGCGAGACGATCGGCATTGGTCTGGCCCTCGGCGGCACCTTTTTAATCGCTACCGGCGGTGACCCCACCAGCTTGAGCATCTCGCCGCTCGGCCTGGTTGCGGGCCTTATGTGTGCGGTCAGCGCCACCTGCATGGCGGTGATTCCCGCCAAGATTCTGCCCGAATACGGCAGCCCCATCGTTACAGGCTCTGCCATGCTCGCAGCGGGCGTGGTCTCGTGCGTCTTCGTGCAGCCGTGGGCTCATATGCCGGCGCTCGATGCTGCCGGTATCGAGGCGCTCGCGGTGTTTGTGGTCATTGGCTCGTTTTTTGCCTACATGCTGTATATGCAGGGCGTTAAGGACATCGGCTCGGTGCGTGCGAGCCTCATCGGAACTGTGGAGCCGGTTTCGGCGACCATCACCAGCGCCGTTATGCTGGGCACGGTGTTTTTGCCGACCGACCTTATCGGCTTTGTCATGATCATCGTGATGATGTTCCTGACGGTATAGCTTACGCCGCTGCCTAGATGGACACGGTGTTGCACCACAATTCCGCGAATTGGTGCCTGCATCTGGAGTTTAACTGACGATGCCAAATATGTCATAAACTAATAGCGTTATTGACTTTTAGTATTGCGAGGACTCCTCTATGGCTGGTAACCACTTTAAGAACGGCGACGGCGAGCGCCCTGCAGTTCCGCCGCGTTCAAATGGGACCGGAAACGCTGGCGTACCGAGTGGATCCAGCCAAAACGGTGCTGGCAACCGTACGTCTCCGGGCGAAACGGCGATGTTTACCGCTCTGTACGAACAGTCTCAAAAGGCAAAACAGGCTGGTCGCGTAGGCAGGCAGGCATTTCCGGGCGGGGCGGGCTCTGCGGCTTCACCGGACGGGGTCCGTCCGGCGCCAACGGGCGGTGCAAATGTCGCCGGCCCCGCTGGCCCCGCTAACAACGCTCATCGCGCCCACAACGCCGGCCCCATCAACTCTGCCAATCCCGCCAATAGTGCTTCTTCTGCTGGAGACGCAGGGCTTACGGGTAACCTAGGCACTATCTATACGGGCGCTTCCGAAACCGGCACGTTTGCCCGTCTCGATGACGGCGGTGCCGAGTTTAAGGGCTCGGGCTCTAAAGAAGATTATTACGATTTTGGCTTGAACTACGGCGGTGATTCCTCGACGAGCCCGACCTCGAACGGCCTGGTTCGCCATCGCCATCGCAAGGGCGAGCGCAAGAACCGCCGCGTTTCGGCTATTGTCGCTGCCATCGTCGCGGTGGTTCTTGTCGCTTTTGGCGTGAGTGGCTTCATGCTGTTTAACTCGGCGAAAACCGTGAAGAGCCAGGCAAAGGAAACTGTCGAGATCGTCGGCGGCCTTAAGGACAAGGTCACGTCGGGCGATTTTTCGACCCTGCCCGACGATGCGAAAAAGATCGACGAGCTCTGCAGTAGCATGAAGAAGGAGACCTCGAGCCCGGTGTGGACGATGGCCTCGTTCATTCCGGTGTACGGCGGCGACATTAATGCCGCCCGTACCATGGTCGACGCTCTGTCCGATGTTTCGAGCGGCGCGCTGGTCCCCATGGCCGATAATCTCGCTCAGGCAACGCCCGGTAAGCTGTTCCAGGACGGGACAATCAACGTGTCCGCGCTGCAGGCGGTCGCCGATTCGCTCTCCGATAGCTCGAAGGCGTTTAAGAGCGCCAATGAAAAGATTCAGGGTATTGGCGATACGCATATCGCCCAGGTGACCGAGCTGGTCGATAAGGCAAAGGACGGCTTTGCCACCCTGAACGGTGCGGTCGACGCGGCGGAGAAAGTCGCCCCCGTTCTGCCCCAGATGCTCGGCGCCAATGGCCAGACGCGCAACTATCTTTTGTATGCCATGAACAACGTCGAGATTCGTGCTTGCGGCGGTTTTGGTGGTTCGCAAGGTTTGATTTCAGTTACCGATGGTCAGATGTCGATTGGCGAGTTTGTTCCCCGCATTGGACTCAGCGAGGATGAGGCAGTCGAGAGCGTCGACGAAGAGGATGAGGCACTGTTCGGCAACCACAGTAACCTGTACAACTCGGGCAATACCTATTCACCCGATTGGCCCCGCAACTCGCAGCGTGTCGCCGCGCTGTGGAAGTCCCAGTATGGGCAGGACGTTGATGGCGTCGTCGGCATCGATCCTGTGTTCTTGCAGTACCTGCTGGGCCTTGTCGGTAATGTCTCGCTGCCCGATGGTACGGTCGTCGACGGTACCAACGCGGCGAAGGTTCTCATGCACGATGTGTATTGGAACTATCCGGTCGAAGAATCGGACGGCATCTTTGCGTCTGTTGCCAGCGCCGCCTTCGACAAGATTCTCGGTGGCATCGGTGACGTCGACGTTACGAAGCTTGTCGGTGCATTCGAGCGCGGTGCCGAAGAGGGTCGTCTGATTGCTTGGATGAGAAACGATGACGAGCAGAATGCCATCAAGGAGACGGGCATTGACGCTTCGCTGCCCGATCCGGATGATCCGAGTGCCGATCCCGTTGCCGGCGTTTACTTTAACAACCTGAGCTTCTCCAAGCTCGACTGGTATCTGAACGCCGACACGCAGATTGGCCAGGGCGTGAAGAACGGCGACGGCACGTGCTCCTATCGCATCACCGTTACCCTGACGAACATCATGACGCAGGAGGAGGCTGGCAAGCTGCCCGACTACGTTGCGGCGGGCGCATCCGATGCCGCGCGTGACGACGAACGCCTGAATGTCTCAGTGTTTGCCCCGACGGGCGGCAACATCAGTGACCTTACGGTTGAGGGCACCCAGTTTGGTCTTGGCGCCGCTACGTGGCATGGAATCCCCTTCTATTCGGGCACCGTTGACCTGCATGCTGGCGAGACGACGACGATCACGTATACGCTGACCACGTCGGCCGAGGCGGGGGACAAGCCGCTTACGCTGCGTCAGACTCCTACATGCCAGGCGGCTCGCGACAGCGCGTCGGCGTAGGGTTTTTCTGGTAGCGCAGATAATCGAGTACCATTTTGGGGCGGACAGGCAATCTGTTCGCCCCTATTTTGTAAGGAGAGCGCATGAAGTACTTTGGCACCGATGGCTTTCGCGGCGAGGCCAACGTTGGGCTGACGGTAGAGCACGCCTATAAGATCGGCCGCTTTGTGGGCTGGTATTACGGCGCCAACCGCGGGACCAAGGCGCGCGTGATCGTGGGCAAGGACACGCGTCGCTCGAGCTATATGTTCGAGGCGGCGCTGGTGAGCGGCTTGGTCGCGAGCGGCGCGGACGCCTACATGCTGCACGTGATCCCGACGCCGGGCGTGGCGCATCAGACCGTGGAGGGCTGCTTCGATTGCGGCATCATGATCAGCGCGAGCCACAACCCGTTTTGCGATAACGGCATTAAGCTCGTCAATAGCGATGGCTTTAAGATGGACGAGGACGTGCTGGAGCTCATCGAGGACTACATCGATGGCAAGAGAGAGGTGCCGCTGGCAACGGGCAACCACATCGGTGCCACGGTGGACTACATGCAGGGTCGCAACCGCTACATCGCCTCGCTCATCGCAAGCGCGAATTTTTCGCTGCAGGGCGTCAAAATCGGCATCGACTGCGCCAACGGCTCGGCATCCTCGGTGGCCAAGCCGGTGTTCGACGCGCTGGGCGCCGATGTGCGCGTGATTAACGCCGCGCCCGATGGCTTTAACATCAACGTCGATTGCGGCTCCACGCATATGGAGCGCCTGCAGCGCCACGTGGTGGAGCAGGGCCTGGACGTGGGCTTTGCCTACGACGGCGATGCCGACCGCTGCCTGGCCGTGGACGAGCGCGGCCGCGTGGTCGATGGCGACCAGATCCTGTACGTGTGCGGCGTGTACCTGAACAAGCACGGTCGCCTTTCGGGCGGTACCGTGGTGCCGACAATCGCCAGCAACTTTGGCCTGATCAAGTCGCTGGAGCTTGCCGGTCTGAGCGCCGTGACCAGCGGCGTGGGCGACCGTCACGTGTATGCAAAGATGCGCGAGGGCGGCTACAGCCTGGGTGGAGAGCAGACGGGCCACACGATCTTTGGCGATATCGAGCGCACGGGCGACGGCATTATGACCTCGCTGCGTGTGATGGAAGTGATTCGTGCCGAGCGCGAGACGCTCTCGCAGCTCACGGCTCCGTGCAAACTGCTGCCGCAGGCGCAGGTTGCCGTGCGCGTGGCCGACAAGGATGCCGCGCTCGAGAACATGGGCGTGCAGAACGCGATCGCCGAGGCCGAGGCCGCGCTGGCGGGCGAGGGCCGCGTGCTCGTGCGTAAGAGCGGAACCGAGTCGGTGATTCGCGTGCTGGCCGAGGCGCCCGACCAAGCATCCGCCGATGCCGCCATGAAGCGCATCGCCGCCGCGCTGGAAGCTCTGTAAGGTAGTCATTGGGGACGTTCTTAAACGACTAGGTGAAAAGGGGGCGCCGCGGAACCAATTCCGCGGCGCCCCCTTTGCGTTGGCGTGTGCCTAAGCTTTACAGCTCGTACAGCGTGGTGAACTTGTCCTGCAGGTAGCTGCAGTAGTAGCGGGCGTCAAAGGCCATGCCGCAGGCGCCCTTGATGAGCTCCGGCGCGTCCTTGGCGCGGCCCCACTGCCAAATGTGCTCGCCCAGCCAGGCGCGGACGGGTGTCAGGTCGCCGCTCGCACAGGCGCCGTTGAGGTCGACACCGTCGCGGCACATGGCCGGCACAAACATGGCATCGTAGGCACTGCCCAGCGCATACGTGGGGAAGTAGCCAAACGAGCCGCCGCTCCAGTGCGTATCCTGTAGGCAGCCGTGCGTGTCGTCGGGAACGGGAATGCCCAGGTACTCATCCATGAAGCGGTTCCAAAGCGCGGGGATATCCTTGGCTGTGGCCTCGCCGGCAAACAGCATGCGCTCGATCTCGTAGCGCACCATAACGTGCAGCGGATAGGTGAGCTCGTCGGCCTCGGTGCGGATCAGCGAAGGCTGCGCGATGTTCACGGCGTGGTAGAGCGTGTCCTCGTCGACGTCGCCGTAGACCTCGGGTGCGTGGCGGCGCAGCACCTCGAGCAGCGGTCCCATAAAGGCGCGGCTGCGACCCACGGTGTTCTCGAAAAAGCGGCTCTGGCTCTCGTGGATGCCCATGGAGGTGCCGCCCTCAAGACAGGTGCGCGCATAGGCGGGATTGACGCCCAGCTCGTACATGGCGTGTCCCGCTTCGTGGATGATGCTGTAGACGTTGGAGATGCAGTCGTTCTCGTAGATGTGCGTCGCGATGCGCGCATCACCCACGGCAAAGCCCTCGCTAAACGGGTGCTCGGTAAAGGCGAGCGTGGTGTCGTCCAGGTTCAGGCCGACAAGCTTCATCAGATCGAAGCTCATGGCACGCTGGGCAGCCTCGGGTACGCGGGCATGCAAAAAGTCGGCAGCGGGCTGCTGGCCGCGCTCGCCGATGGCGTGCACGAGCGGCACGACCGTGGCCTTGACCTCCTCGCAAAACGCGTCGAAGCTCTTGGCGGAAAGGCCGCGCTCGTACTGGTCGAGCCAAACATCGTAGGGGTCGCGCTTGGGATCCATGAGCTCTGCCTGATGCTTAAGTTGGGCGACGATTCTATCCACATAGGGCTCAAAGCTCGCCCAGTCGTTGGCCGTCTTGGCTTTGTGCCACACGGCGTCGGCCTCGCAGGTGAGCCTGGTCCAGGCCTCGGCCTCCTCGGTAGGAATAACGCTTGCCTCGCGCTGGTCGCGGCCGAGCACACGGATCTCGTCGAGCAGCTGCGGGTCGTCTACATGTCCGCCTGCAACCGTCTCGCGTGCTAACGAGCGTACGAGCTCAACGGACTTCTCGCTGGTCAGTAGCTTGTGATGCTCGCCGGCAAGCGTGCCCATGGCGTCGGCACGGGCGGCAGCACCGTTGACAGGAGCAATCGTCGCTCCATCGAACTCGGCAATCTTGAGCAGGTACTCGCGAGTCCACAGCTTGCCCTCGAGTTTGCGGAACTTTTTGACGGCCTTGTCGACTTTAGCAGCCTTGACGCCCTTGGCAGCCTTTGCCACGGCGGCCTGGGCCTTCTTATCGAGTTTCTTTCCCATACCGTATCCTTAATCTCGCAGGTCGAGCGTCACGGGCGGGCGCACGGCCAGTTTGCACAGCTACCTGCCTTGTACCCAGCGCGAACAAAACGGAACGCGGCGATACACTCACACAATGTGGTATCCTATAGCCCAATGCGTTGACGGAGAGGGTTTTGCCCGCCGCGTCGCCGGCAAGAGAGGGAAGGTCATGGGCTG
>URNU01000053.1 GCA_900549275.1 uncultured Collinsella sp.
TCGGCAGAGGTGCCGACGGTCAGCGTACCGTCCTTGACGAGCGCGTACTCCTTGGAGCCGTCGACCTTCTCGACCTTTGCGTCGCCAGAGCTGCTGGAACCGGCATCAGAACCAGAGGTGGCGTTGGACGAGCCGCAGCCCGTCAGAGCAAGGGCGAGCGCCATAGCACCCGTGGCGGCAAATGCGCCAAGCTTCTTCAGCTTCATAATCAGTCTCCTTCCAATGACCCCACGTGATTCAGGGGCGTGCAAAAACTGATGGCTATTATGCACCCGCTTGGAAGAATCTGCAATCAGAAAACCGATTGAAACAAACCCATAACGTGAATGGAGCACTCCACTTTATGACAGTCATTACTGCTGCAACGACCTTAACAGTTTGATTTCAGCCGCATAACCTGCAAGTTCGTTCGGTGTCTCCAAAATAAATGGCAATGCGCGCAAGCGGCCATTCGATACAATATTCTGCATAACCTGCATACCACCGCCAAACTCTTCACTACCCAGGTAGCCCCTGCCGATGCACTCGTGGCGGTCTTTATGGGCGCCGCAGGGATTCTTGGAGTCATTGATGTGCACGGCGCGCAGGCGCTCGATACCCACCACACGATCGAACTCGTCAAGCACGCCGTCAAGATCGCGGACGATGTCATAGCCGGCATCATTCACATGGCAGGTGTCCAGGCAAACGCCCAACTTGGCCGACAGCTCGGGACGCTTGTCGGCAACGCCCTCGATGATGAGCGCCAGCTCCTCAAAGCTGCGGCCCACCTCGGTGCCCTTGCCGGCCATGGTCTCGAGCAGCACCGTCGTCTGCTGGCCCTCAAACATCACCTGGCACAGGGTGTCGACGATCATTTGAATGCCGGCGTCGGAGCCCTGTCCCACATGCGCACCGGGATGGAAGTTGTAGTAGTTGCCGGGTAGTGATTCCATGCGCCGTAGGTCCTCTGCCATGGCCTCCAGGGCAAACTCGCGCGCCCGCTCTTTGGCCGAGCAAGGGTTATAGGTATACGGGGCATGGGCCACGAGCGGGCCAAAGTCGTTTTGCTCCATAAGCTCGCGCAGGGCCGCCACGTCATCCATGTCAAGGTCTTTCGCCTTGCCGCCGCGCGGGTTGCGCGTAAAGAATGCAAAGGTATTGGCGCCAATGGACAGCGCCGTCTCCCCCATTGCCCGATAGCCCTTCGTCGTGGATAGGTGACACCCGATCGTCAGCATCCCTAGCTCCCCCTCATCAGTTGCGGTGAAATAGTTCCTGTCGATGCCTTATTCTGCCGCAAACAGGAACTATTCCACCGCAACTTATAAAAGGGGCATCAGAGATGCGGGCCGTCAAGCACTACGGCTACGGGCGCCAGCGCCATGATCCCCCATGCGTCAGCGCCAAGTCCTAGAGGGCCAGACGGATTGCATCGATAATACGCGCGCAGCGCTGTGTGGCGGCAAGGGGCATGACGGGACTCTCGAGTTTCCCCGCCCGGATGAGCTGGGTCGCATGCTGGATTTCGCCGTAGAAATCATCGACCTCAAACGGGGCATTTATTTCGAGCATTCGTCCGTCGGAGTACTTCACATGGGCGAGCTCGGGGCGATGGAGGCGCTCGATTTCCAACGAACCCCGCTCGCAGACAATCGTTAAGCGGCTTTCATATGCTGCTTTGCCGTCACACACCATATGAATGGGTATACCGCCGACGCTCATATGGACCTCGTCGGCCCAATCGACGCGGCCGCCCGATACGTCACGCCAGCGAACTTCACGAGACGAAACATCGCACGCACCCGCAAGCAAATCCTCAAACCACCCGACCGCATAGCAGCCCATGTCATATAGACAGCCACCCTGCAACGGGTCGAGCAGATAACTCGAAGGGGGCTCACCATAATCGAGTTTTTGCACGCTTTCAATCGAGACGATACGGCCGAGCTCGCCCGACGCAAGCAAGTCCTTCACGCGAGTGCGCATCGGGCAAAACCGATTTTTCATCGCCTCCATAAACGGCACACCGCACTCACGGGAAACGGAGGCGATCGCATGGGCCTCTTCTTCATTCAAAACGGCCGGCTTTTCGCACAGCACGGCCTTTCCCGCGCGCAGTGCCCGACAGACCCAATGCGCATGCATGCCATGCGGAAGAGCCAAGTAGATTACGTCGACATCGGGGTCGGCAATCAACGCATCATAAGCCGCATCGCCGTTATCGTCAGCTGTGGCATAACTGTGCGCGGCATCAATCGAAAACGCCCTGCAAAACTCCTCAACATGCGAAGGAGTGCGACCGGCGGCAGCCACAAGCCGTGCCCCGTCCACCTCCTTGAGCGACGCTGCAAATCGATGCGAAATGTTCCCAGCGCCCAAAACGCCCCAACGAACCTCACGTAAATCATCACATGAATCCCGATGGCCCACGACAGCCCCCTTCAGTTGCGGTGGAATAGTTCCTGCTTGGCCCCTATTCTGCCGCAAACAGGAACTATTCCACCGCAAGTTATAAAAGAGTCATGAGGCGCGCGTTTTGCCGAAGGCCTTAAGCACCGCCGTCACGGGGCCAGGCTGAAAACGGCGGCGCACGTCGTCCAAGCGTCCGGGGATATCGATGTGCTGCGGACAGTGCCGCGCGCATTTGCCGCATTTGACACAATTGCTCACCAACTTGGGCTCGCTTGTGCGCACCGCGCTCGCCGTAAAGTACTGCGATAGACCCGTAAACCAGCTGTGCGCATAGCTCGCGTTGTAGGCGGCAAAACACCCAGGGATATTGATGCCTTTAGGACACGGCATGCAGTAGCCGCATCCCGTGCAGGGCACACGGTTCGATTTTACAAACTCCCTCAGCACGCGCGCGATGGCATCGAGCTGAGTAACTGTCATCGAATCCGGCAGGGCCCGATCGGCCAAGGCCGCGTTCTCATCCACTTGCGCGGTATCGGTCATACCCGAAAGCAGCATCGTCACCTGAGGATGGTTCCACACCCACGAAAGCCCCCAGGCGGCAGGAGTGTGCAAATGCGGGTCACGGGCGCCATCGAGCGCGGCGCGGGCCCGCGGCGGTAGTTTGCCCGCTAGACGACCGCCCAGCAGCGGCTCCATCACAAACACCGCGAGCCCGCGCTCCGCAGCCGCCATGAGTCCCGCCGTTCCCGCTTGGTAACGCTCGCCGGCATAGTTGTACTGGATCTGGCAAAAATCCCATTCATATGCGTCAAGCATCGTCAGGAAATCCGCCGCGCTGCCGTGATACGAAAAACCAATCTGGCGAATGCGCCCCGCCGCCTTTTGACGCGCGATCCAGTCCTCGATGCCCAGCGCCACCACACGTTCCCACTGAGCGGGCGAGGTGATGTTATGCATAAGGTAATAGTCGATATGGTCGGTCCGCAGCCGACGCAGCTGCTCGTCAAAGAAACGGTCGAAATCCCCTGTGTATGCACACGAGGCGTGCGGCAATTTGGTCGCCAGCAACACCCGGTCACGCAGCCCCAAGCGCTCAAGTGAGGCGCCCACGCACACCTCGTTACCGGGATAGAGATACGCGGTATCCAGATAATTAATCCCCTGCTCCACCGCACGGGAAATGATAGCATCGGCTGTCTTCGCGTCCGGACGTCCCGGCGCACCGGGAAACCTCATGCAGCCCAGGCCCAGAGCAGATATTCGGTTACCACTTTTGGGGTCAACGCGGTATTGCACGGACCCTCCCTTCGCCATCAGCGCTCGGCAAGGCGAAACACAATGGTCACGCAGCCGAAACATCGTGGAATCGCAATCGAGAACGTATCGTAACGCAGCAGAAATCGAGCTGTCACGGCACCGCTTTAACATCAGCAAAAAGCCCGATGAAAGAAGGCGAGCGTGACCACGCGTGAGGATGCCTGCCCCTACCCCGGCGAACAATACATCCTCTCGGTCGGCCGTTACCAGATCGAGGTCATGGACCATCTGGACGAGCTTCCCGCCACAGGCGCTGTCATCTTCTGCACCTTCCCCAAGGTGCGCGATGGCGTTGGATATCCCGCACGCGTTTTTGCCATCTACCCCGCGGCATAAGTTCCCATGCGTTTGTTCTTCTAAATTCCGTCTCCGGTGCACGCTACATGCTCCAGCGGCATACAATCCACCAGGCGCCCCGCACGCGGGCGCCTTTTTGTGAGGAGATGATTCACGTGCAGATCAACAAGGTCGCCTTTATCGGCAAGGGCGGCGTCGGCCTGCTCTACGGCAGCATGATCGCCCGGGCGCTCGGCAACGACGCCGTCGAATACATTATGGACGACGCCCGTTTCGAGCGTCACGCAGGCGACACCCTTACGGTCAACGGCAAGCCCTGCGATCTCACGTCCGTACGTGCCGGCAAGGCAACGCCCGCCGATCTGGTCATTCTGACGGTCAAGACCACCGGTCTCGACCAAGCACTCAAGACTATGGAGCGCGTCGTGGGACCCAACACGCTCATCGCATCGCTGTGCAACGGCATTACGAGCGAGCAAAAGATTGCCGAGCGCTTTGGCTGGAAGCATACCGTTCTTGGTATTTGCCAAGGCATGGATGCCGTGTTCCTCGACGGCGCGCTCACCTTTACCAATGCGGGCGAGATTCGCTTTGGCGCGGCAGCAGGCACCGAGCCCGCAACCGTCACCGCCATCGACGGGCTCTACACACGCTGCGGCATCGCCCATACCGTCGAGAGCGACATTGCGCACCGCATGTGGGCCAAACTCATGCTCAACGATGGCATCAACCAGACGTGCATGGCCTACGGCGGGACCTACGGAAGCGCCACGGAGCCGGGCTCCGAGCAGCGTCGCTGCTTTGTTTCCGCCATGCGCGAAACGCTTGCGGTCGCCAACGCCGAGGGCGTTGAGCTGACCGAGGCAGACCTGACGCAGATGGCGCATCTCATCGAGGGAATCGACCCCGCCGGTATGCCCTCGATGGCGCAAGACCGCATCGCAAAGCGCAAAACCGAAGTCGAGGAGTTCGCGGGCACCATTTGCCGCCTCGCAGCCAAACACGATATCCAAGTGCCGCAAAACGAGTGGCTCTATCGGCGCATCCGCGATATCGAGAAAAGCTGGTAGCACCAACACTCCGCATTCAACAGCCTTAGCAGCAAAGCCGCCGCAAGGGAACCTTTCCCCTGCGGCGGCTTTCATCTTCGTCTATGACCGGCGGCCAACCTCACAACAGTTAGCGTTGCGATTCCGGAACCTCGCCCTCGTCATCGCGGCAAAGCACCACGCCGGCGCTTCCCAGCAGCGCCGCCGCGATCAGCACGCCAACCACGATTGGAGCAGCCCCGCATGACCCCTGCATGCCCGCAACGAGCGCGGCCGTAGGACCAAGGCAGCCAAGCACCAATGCGACGGCGGCAACGGCAATATCTCGAGCGTTCACAAGACCACTTCCTCCAAGAGAAAGACCTTAATTCTCATGAACTAGTGTGCCTTGCGCCCATATGCGCGGCGTACTGCCACGGTAAGCGCTCTGTTAACTCAAGCACGCACAAAAAACGGACGCCTTTACGTTGCCCAAAGGCTCGGTAAAGACGCCCGCCCGCCATGCCCTATTGGCTTATGGCAGATTACCAACCGGTATAGTAGTCGGTGGTTCCGGCTGCGCAGCCGGAGTCATAGACCTTGCACTCGCCCTTGGAACCGGTAAACGTGGAGCCCTGGGCCTTATCGCCTGCGGCCACGACGTAGTAACCATCAGAATCGCGCCAGAAACCCTCGGAATCCTGCGTCCACTCACCCGTGCGGTGATGGTAGAGTACGTTGCTGCTGTAATAGGTCTCACGACGACCGTTATAGTTATTGACGCCGGCGGAACGCGTCAGTCCCGAACCATTCGCATAGTAAGCGGCGGCAACGTAAGACGAGCTGTAGCCGGCGTTGTAGTACGAAGCCTGGGCGGCCTCGGCGGCTTCTGCCTCGGCGGCCGCAGCCTCGAGCGCCTCGCGCTTAGCATCCTCGAGCGTCGTGCGCAGTTCATCGAGCTCGGCCGACTTGGCGTCGACCTCCTCCATCGTCAAAAGGCTGCCCGCGCCGTCAATGCACTCTTGAAGCACAGCACGCTCGTCATCGGTGGCATAGTCGCCATACATGTTCATGATAATTTGAGCGCGAACTTCCAAAGAGTCGCGCTTGGCCCCCATGGAGGCGTTCCACTCCTGCATGGAGCCAAAACCGTCGCCGCGATAATCGACGGGCTGCATCAACGTGGCCTCGGAGGGCGTGGACCCAACCGCGTCGGGCAGTGTCGCCGCATGGGCCTCGGTTACGCCGGCACCCACCAAAAGCGCCACGGCCAGCGTGGCAGAAAGGGCGGCGGCCTTCGGTTTTCGTGAATCGATCCTCATGTAGCTGGAAACCTCCGTAGTGAGTTTTTGCTGCGTTGTAAGCTGCGTGTGATTCGATCGCGCTGCATAGTACCCTGAGCAATTCGCGACCTGCGGTTTTTCTCAAAAGGCGCACGTCATTTGCGTAAAACTCACATTCACTTAACAGGAGTTTTCCATATCTAGATTGGATATTCGACGTTAAAAAGCCTGTTTTCCAGATATTCCTATGCAAAAAAGGCGCCCGTGCAACCATTATTCGCACAGGCGCCTTGAGCAGGCATTTTATGCAGTTATACCTATCGAGTCGCAAAGGGTCCTTGCACAAGTCGCCTTACTCGTCCAGCGCGGCGAAGGCCTGCTTCAGATCCCAAATGATGTCCTCGGCGTTCTCGGTACCGATGGAAAGTCGAATCGTGGAGGGCGTAATGTTCTGCTCGGCAAGTTCCTCGGCAGAGAGCTGGGAGTGCGTGGTGGTAGCCGGGTGCACGACGAGCGACTTGACGTCGGCCACGTTGGCGAGCAGCGAGAAGACCTGCAGGTGGTCGATGAACTTCCAAGCAGCCTCCTGGCCGCCCTTGATCTCGAAGGTGAAGATCGAGGCGCCGCCACGGGGGAAGTACTTCTGGTACAGCTCATGGTCGGGGTGCTCGGGCAGGCTCGGGTGGTTCACCTTGGCAACATGGCTGTCCCCGGTCAGGAACTCAACGACCTTTTTGGTGTTCTCGACATGGCGGTCGACGCGCAGCGACAGGGTCTCGGTGCCCTGGAGCAGGACCCATGCGTTAAACGGGCTAATGCAGGCGCCCTCGTCACGAAGCAGGATGGCGCGGACATAGGTCACGAAGGCGGCAGGGCCGGCAGCCTCGGCAAACGAGACGCCATGGTAGGAGGGATTGGGCTCAGCGATCTGCGCATACTTGCCACTCGCCTTCCAGTCAAAGTTGCCGCCATCGACAATCACGCCGCCCAGCGAGGTGCCGTGGCCGCCAATAAACTTAGTCGCGGAGTGAACGACGATGTTGGCGCCGTGCTCCAGCGGACGGAAGAGGTACGGGGTGCCGAAGGTGTTATCGACAACAACCGGAAGGCCATGCTTCTTGGCGACCTCGGAGATAGCGTCGATGTTGGGGATATCGGAGTTGGGGTTACCGAGCGTCTCGAGATAAATGACCGTGGTGTTGTCCTTGATGGCACCCTCGACCTCGTCCAGGTTATGGGCATCGACGAAGGTGGTCTCGACACCAAACTGGGAGAGCGTGTGCTCCAGCAGGTTGTAGGAACCGCCGTAGATGGTCTTCTGGGCCACCACATGGTCGCCGGCCTGAGCGAGTGCCTGCAGGGTATAGGTGATGGCGGCGGCACCAGAGGCGACGGCGAGGCCAGCAACGCCGCCCTCGAGCGCGGCGATACGGTCCTCAAAGACGCCCTGGGTGGAGTTGGTCAGACGACCGTAGATGTTACCGGCGTCGGCAAGGCCAAAGCGGTCAGCGGCGTGCTGGGAGTTGCGGAACACGTAGCTCGTGGTCTGGTAGATAGGCACGGCGCGGGAATCGGATGCGGGATCGGCGCTCTCCTGGCCAACGTGAAGCTG
>URNU01000054.1 GCA_900549275.1 uncultured Collinsella sp.
TGGCTCATCTCGAGCACGGACATGCCGCAACCGCGGTAGTCCATCATCTCGTCGGCGATCTCGGCGAGCACGCTTGTAGGCAGCGCGGCCGGGCCAGCTGAGAAGTTGTGCACACGTGCCATCTTCCAGTTCCCCCTCAAAGTCGTTTGAACGTTCGGGATACTTTAGCACAGTGGAGCGCCAGGCGCGACCGCATCACGGTAAAACTCGACTGCGCCGCTATGATTTACAGGATGGTTACATGAGGGGGTGTTGCTTTACTCCTCATGCAAATCTAAATCTGCGAGCGAAGGCATGGGGTTCTCTAGGCGTTTGATCTCTTCGTTGCAAATTAGCTATCCCCTGGCCGCTACGACGCGAGCGTGGCGATGACGGCTTCGTCGCCGGCATATATGAGGGTGTTGCCGTCGGGGATGATCGTTTGGCCGTCGCGCTTGAGCATCACGACGATAAAGGGGTGCTTGCCCTGCGGCACGTCGCGCAGGCGCTGTCCTGCTAGGCGACCGTGGGGCGTCACGGTGACCTCGCGCAGCGTAACCTCGGCACGCTCTTCAAACGTCGGTGCGGCCATAACCAGAAGGTCTCCTTCCTCAATTACGGTATCGCCGTTGGGCAGCACCGGGTGCGCACCGTCGCGCAGCACCAAGACAACCAGCATGTCCGTCGCGCTGCCAATATCGGCGAGCGAGCGACCGGCAAACGGATGGCCCGCACCTACCTTGAGCTTAACGAACGACATGCCGTCCTCGTCGCGGTAATCGTTAAACGTTCGGCGCACGTCGCCGGCCGCATCGATCATGTCGAGCTTTTTCGCCACCGCCGGCAGCAGTGAGCCCTGCACCACAATGCTCGAGACTGCAATCACAAACACCAGGTCAAACAGGTCGTGTCCACCGGGAACGCCGGCTACCACGGCAAAGAGGCTAAAGACGACCGACGCGGCACCGCGCAGGCCAGCCCAGCTTACGAGCGCGATCTGGCGAGTGTTCGTCTTAAAGGGCGCCAGCAGCATGCCCACGGCGATGGGGCGGCTCACAAAGAGCATAAACGCCATGAGTGCCAGGCCCGGTAGCAGCATTTGCGGCAGGCGTGCGGGCGTCACGAGCAGGCCGAGCAAGAAGAAGATCGTCATCTCGGCCATCTCGGTAAGGGTGTCAAAGAAGTGCGCCATCTCGACCTTGCCGGTGATGTCGCTCGCACCCAGCACAATGCCTGCCAGGTATACGGACAAAAAGCCGTTGCCGCCCAGATAGCTTGGCAGCGCGTAGGCAACGATCGCCACGGCGAACAAGAAGATAGTCTGCGCGCCCTCGGCCGTTGCGTGTGCGCGTTCAATCAGGCGGCTGGATATCCAGCCGATGGCAAGGCCCAGCCCCAGACCCAGGATGATCTGCTTGGCCAGTAGCGCGGGAATGTCGATGCTGCCGCCCGCCGCGAGGGTCGCGAGCACCGCGGTGAGCATGTAGGCGACGGGGTCGTTGGAGCCCGATTCGACCTCGAGCAGCGAGTCGGTGCCGCCCCTCAGCGAGAGGTTGTGTTCGCGCAGCACGCTAAAGACGCTCGCCGCATCGGTCGATGCCACGACCGATCCCAGCAGCAGGCCGCCGATCCAGTCGAAGCCCAGCGCGAAGTGTGCGAACACGCCGGTGATGCCGGCGGTGACGACGACACCGAGCGTGCTCAACAGCACCGCCGGCGCGGCGACAGGTTTGGCACGGTCAATGTTGGTGTTAAAGCCGCCGTAGAACATGATGAACAGCAGCGCCGTGCTGCAGACGGTTTCGGTGAGCGCGTAGTCGCTAAAGTCGATGTGCGCGGGGCCGTTGACGCCCAGCAGCATGCCGAGCGCGATAAAGATGAGCAGGGTGGGGAAGGGGAGCTTTTTGCCGACGGGCTTGATGGTCAGGCACAAAATGATGACGAGGCCGATAAAAAGAAGAATCTGGTTCATGGATGGTGTCCGCTCCTGGGTGGTTGGCGTGGCACGGTCAATTGTCTGGGGTTATTTCTACCCAAAGATGGTGGGTTTATGGGGGCGGATTGCGGACATGCGCATTTTCGACACGAGGCAGGGGCGGGGGCGGTGCTGGGTGGGGCGTTGATGATGGTGGTGCGGTGTTTTCGGGGCGTGCGGGCGACCGCTTGTGGCCGTTGGCTGTGGTGGCACTTTCCACCGTTATTGCATCGGAGTACAATGGGTAACGTTTAAGTTCAACTTGAAGTTTTAGTCGTGGCCTCGGGCTTCGGCCGTAATGCAGGGAAAGGCGTTCCATGGCGATCTATGTGACATCTGATGCTCACGGGCACGTGCGCGCGCTGGACGAGGCCCTTTCCAAGATCTCGCTGACGTCCGACGACACGCTGTATGTGCTGGGCGACATGATTGACCGCGGTCCCGATCCGGTCGGCGTCATCAACTTGGTGCGGTCGCTGCCCAACGCTCGCGTGCTTAAGGGCAACCACGAGCAAATTATGCTCGACGCGATCATTGGTCAGGACCCGCTCGATGCCGAGACCTGGGATATCAACGGCGGTTGGACCACGCGCCAGCAGCTCAACGAAATGGAATTTGAGGCATACGAGGAGCTGGTGCGCTGGGCTGCCGCCCTGCCGCTCTATGCGGTGGCCGAGACTGCCGAACGGCCGTACCTGCTGGTGCACGCCGGCATTCAGGCCGAGGCGGCGCGTGCGTTTTTGCTTGAGCATGGTGTCGATTGTGCCGACGGCAGGGGAGCGGTCGATGCCAATAGCGAGTTGCTGCAGCAAATGCTCGCCGTGCAGTCGTCCGATGACTTGCTCTGGATTCGCCATGGCTATTGGGATGCCCCGACGGGGCTGCTTTCTGTCGAGGGCAAGGGTCCGGTCGTGGTGAGTGGCCACACGCCCACGGTGTCGCTGGGGCGCTATTGCGAGGTTGGTGGCCTGGCAGGGCTCGATGAGGAGTCGGGCCGCGGGCAGATGGTGCGCCTAGGCGGCGAGGATACCGCCGGTGTGCCCGATCGCATCGATATCGACTGCGCGGCGGCCACCGGTTCCGAGTTCGGCCGCGTCGGGATCCTGCGCCTGGACGACGGGGCGGAGTTCTACGCGAACATTCTTCCTGGCGAGTAATCGGTGCAAAGGGTAGCTAATTTGGGATGGGACTTTTTGGCTACTTTTGCCCTTCTGCCCATCAAATGATTTTTCTGGGACGGGATTAAATGATCATTTGGCTGCCCGCTGGCTAAGTGAGTAGACTTTTTTGGAAATGCCGAGCACCCAACATATTTGCCTCAACAAAACCGCAGGTCACAGACTTGTGCTTTGTCGGTGTGGTCGGGGATTCGGTAAAAGTCTACTCACTTAGTCTTGCGTGATGCATATTGTCCGCAACAAGACCCCAGCCGGGGTAATTCCATCGCAAATTCCGGTGACCGGGGGCAGCTAATTAGGCTCCGTACGGGTTCCGGTCTCGCTCGATGCGCTGACGGATATGGGCGTATTCGACAATCAACAGCACCAGCAGTAGGGCCATGATGGCCAGGTAACTTACGACGGCACCCATAAGGCCCAGCAGGTTGATTAAGATCACCGGGAGCACCACGCTCACGGCAAAGCAGATCAGGTAGATCTTGGTGACGTCGCCGGCGTGGCGCAGCACTGTGATGATGGCGTAGATAAAGTCGATGGCCGCGGTGATGCCGCCAGCGACAACCATCAGCAGTGCCAGCGTGCGGTAGCGCTCAAAGTTGAGGCCGTACATAAAGCTCATGAGGGGAATGCCGGGGCCGGCCATAAATGCGGCGCACACGCCGGTGATGGCCACGATCAGCGCCATAACGGCAATAATAATCAAGTCAAAACGGCGGCGTTTGCGCGGGTTCGCCCAAATGCTCGACAAACGCAAGAGCTGCGGTTTATAGATAAAACCAATGCTCAGCAAAATGGCCTGCGCCGGAAAGAACAGGGCATTAAAGTACAGCTGATATTTGTAAGCCAGCGCACCTTCCATAACAAACTTGGGCATGCTCTCAATAAGGTTGAACAAAAAGAGCGCGCCAAAGAGCGGGGCACACTGCGCAAAGAGGTGGCCGACTTCGCGCAGGCTCACGCGGCGCGATTTTTCGGTCTCGAGCAGGGCGAGCGGCGCGGTGACCAGCACGAGCGAGGCAATCGCGGTGACACCCATGGCCATGGCCGCGATGGGCATGCTGCGCGTAAGGAACAGCGCCACGCTAAAGACCGCGATGACGCCGACGGAGCGCAGCGTTTGGCTCATGCCGGCCAGGTAGAGTTTATCGGCCTGCTGCAGGCGGCCCTCGTACACGTCCGCCACGCCGTCGACCACCTTATAGAGGTAGACGCCCAGGCCGATCGTCGCCATATGCGCGTCGTAGCTGCGGGCGCTGCTATATGCAAGGCCGCAGGCCAGCGCAAGCGCTCCGCAAAGCCAGCGGTTGAGCTGGTAGGAGGCAAAGGACGTCGTTTCGTCGATGTCCGAGACCTGAAAATTGCGCACGCCGTAGTTGCACGCGATCATGATGAGCGTGCCGGTGACAAAGGCGATGGAGAACTTACCGGCTTCCTCGGCGCCCACAAGCTGCGTGGACACAATGGTGAGCAGGGGAAACGCGAAACCCCACACGGCGGTGCCCAGGGTATTCCAGAGATAGTCGCGGCGGGTGGCGTGCTCCTCGTATTCGGCTTCCTGCGTGGAGAAGCCGCCGCCGTAGACAGCGCCGAGCAGGCGGTTCCACCAGGCATTGACCATGCGGTGGATGGGTCCGGGCTCGCGATCGCGCTCGCGCCGGCGACGCGTGGCTTGGCCGCTATCGGGCCCGCCGGCGTTGCGCTGACTCAGCTCCTGGATACGTGCGAGTTCCTCGGCGGTGTGGGAGGCGGGGAACAGGCCGTTCTCGATGCGTCCGCCCTGGGCCTTTGCGGTGCCGCTGCTCGCTACGGCGGGGTCGGCGACGCCATTGCGGCGGGCGATGGCGCGGCGGATGCTATCGAGGGGCGTGATGCTCAAGGCGGTTCCTTTCTCTTACTGCGCTCTAGTATAGACGCGGTGGTGTTCGTTCGTGTTTTTGCAGTAGTCGGCACTTAGGGACGTTCCTTATGTGCCGGCACTTTGGGAACGTCCCTAAGTGCCGGCATCCGGGGACACTCCTTGGTTGTTGCCTGTTCAAGAGTGTCCTCAACGACTAGTCGTTTAAGAACGTCCCAATGACTAGACCGCTTGCCTGCGATTTTTGACCGTTGGGCGGGCGCTTCGCCGTTGCCGCAAAACGTTTTTGCATATCGGGTACAACGGGCTTTACGTGAGTAAAGTGCGCGCCGCGTCCACGCGTCGCGTTTTTAAAGGAGGCCCCATGCCTGGTGTTACCCCTGCAGAAGTTCTGTCCAACTTTGGCATTACGCTGGTCGAAGACCCTGCCGAGAACCAGCCCCGTCTGCTGGTCGATCTACCCGCCGCGGAGCTCGTCGAGCACGCTATCCGCCGCGAAGAAGGTCGCATGGCATCCAACGGCGCGCTGGTGATCGAGACGGGGGAGCGCACCGGCCGTTCTCCCAACGATCGCTTCATCGTTGACACCCCCGATGTTCACGACAAGATTGCCTGGGGCGCCGTCAGCCGACCGCTTTCGATCGAGAGCTACGAGACCATCAAGGCCGGTATCGTCGACTATCTCAACGAGCGTGATGTGTTCGTCACCCGCGGCATGGCCGGCGCCGACCGCAACCACACGCGTCGCCTGCTCGTCGCCTGCGAGCGTGCCAGCCAGGCGCTCTTCATTAAGCAAATGCTCGCCCGTCCGCTCGCCCGCGAAATCGCGCGCACCGGCGAGCCGGACTTCTGCGTGCTCGCCGCGCCGGGCTACCAGTGCGATCCCGCCATTAAGGGCCTCAACTCCAGCGCCGCCGTGGTCATCAACTTCCAGGAGCGCGTGATTCTGGTTGCCGGCACCGGTTACTCCGGCGAAATCAAAAAGTCCATCTTCAGCGTCATGAATTACCTGCTGCCCGTCGAGGACGACGTGCTACCCATGCACTGCTCGGCCAGCATGGATCCCGTCACGCACGAGACGGCCGTGTTCTTTGGCCTTTCCGGCACGGGCAAGACCACGCTTTCGGCCAACCCCACGCGCCTGCTGATCGGCGACGACGAGCACGGCTGGTCCGACATGGGCATCTTCAACATCGAGGGAGGCTGCTATGCCAAGTGCGAGGGCCTGGACGCGTTCCATGAGCCCGAGATCTTCAACGCCGTCCGCTTTGGCGCCATCTGCGAAAACGTGGTGCTCGATGAGAATCGCAAGCCTAACTATGATGATGTCTCGATCACGCACAACACGCGCGTGGCCTATCCCGTCGAGCATATCCCCAACGCGTGGACCAAGGGTATGGGCACCACCCCGAGCGTCGTGCTGTTTTTGACCTGCGATGCCTTTGGCGTGCTGCCGCCTATCTCGCGCCTGACGGCCGATGCCGCCATGTATCACTTTGTGACGGGCTTCACCGCCAAGATCCCCGGCACCGAGGTCGGCGTCACCGAGCCCACGCCCACGTTCTCCTCGCTGTTTGGCGAGCCGTTTATGCCGCTCGATCCCATGGTCTATGCCAAGATGCTCGGCGAGCGTATCGCCGACGGACGCACCCGCGTCTATCTGGTCAACACCGGCTGGATTGGCGGCGGTTATGGCGTGGGCCATCGAATCGAGCTTGCATACACGCGCGCCCTGGTGGCCCGCGCCCTCGACGGTACCATCGAGGACAGCGAGTTCGTGCACGACGATATCTTTAACGTCGACATTCCCACCACGTGCCACGGTGTGCCCGACGGCATCCTGGTGCCGCGCCGGTACTGGCAGAGCACCGCGCGCTACGACGAGGCTGCGCACAACCTGGCGGTGATGTTTGAGGAGAACTTCGAGAAGAAGTACTCGCACCTGCCCGAGTCCGTCAAAGCCGCCGGCCCGCACGCCCAGGTGTCCGCCGAGGCCCGTCATCGCGGCCGTGGGTTGCTGGGACTCCGCCGCTAGCGTCGCCTTAGACCCAAAACCACCACGAAGGGGCCAGTGCGCCTTTGTGGTGGTTTTGCTCGCGTGGATGACTCGGGTTACAATACGCCTGACATATCGTCCCCTTCTCCGGATGGGGACAGCGCAAGCGCTCTTGTGACGGCACCGTAGGACTTTGAAGGTGGCCGTCGTAAGGGCGCTTTTTGTTTAGGCGCCCTCACTCGGGCGCGCACAATGAAGGGAGAGCGTATGAAGAGCTTTATTGCCGAGGATTCATTCTGGGAGCTGTTTCCGCAGGCAGCGGTCGGCGTTGTGGTCGTGGAGGGCATGAAGCCCGCGGCCCAGATTCCCCAGGAGGACGTGGACGCGATTGCGGCGTTGCTCGACCGTGCCAATATCGACGCGGAGCGTCATCTGACCAGCGATACTATCAGCGAGAACGCACCGGTCAAGGCGTGGCGCGAGGCCTATCATCTGTTCAAGACCAAAAAGGGCGCGCGTTGCTCAATCGAGAACCTGCTCAAACGCGTACTCAAGGGCAAGCCGGTGGGACACATTACACCGGCGGTGGATATTTACAACACGGTGTCGCTGTCCTACGCGCTGCCCGTTGGCGGCGAGGACTTACATGCGATTGAGGGAGACCTTCGCTTGAAGGTGACCGACGGTGGCGATGCGTTCTTGCCGCTTGGCGAGGAAGCGGACGACCCGACGCTGCCCGGCGAGCTCGCCTACATTGACGATGCGGGCGCCGTGTGCCGCTGCTGGAACTGGCGCGACGGCGTTCGAACGGCTCTGTCCGACGATTCGGCCGACGCGTTCCTGGCGATTGA
>URNU01000055.1 GCA_900549275.1 uncultured Collinsella sp.
CTCTTGCAGCTAAACCGAGACTACGGGCGTCGTCAATTCGATTTAAGAGAGAAATAACTGCATTTGCTATGCCTTTATCGTCGAGGGGCTCGACAAGAATGCCATCTCGTCCATCGTTTACAACCTGGGGAACGCCGCCAACGCGCGTTGCGATGCAGGCGCGCCCATAGCCCATAGCCTCGAGCAGAGCCATGGGCATACCTTCGTTCCTCGAAGGCTGGCAATAAATGGGGCAATCCCTCAAGAGATTATCCTTCTCTCGGTCGGTTGCCCAGCCGACGAATTCACAAGAACCAAGGACGCCAAGCTCCTCCGCAAGATCGCGATAAGGTTGGGCGTCCCCGTCGCCGGCAAAGATGAAACGACAGGCAGGGTGAGACTTAGCGACTTCAGGAATCGCCTTAACGAGAATATCCGGACCCTTGACATCGGTCATATGACCGAGAAATAAAACCTTTTCTTCCCGTCCAAGCGCTGGAACGTCAGCGGGAGCAGGGACCGAGTTATGCAGAACGACCACCTTCGACGGGTCACAAACGTTCTCAGCAAAGAAGTCCTTCCACTCCTCTGAAAGCACGATCGCGACATCCGCGAGTTCATATAGCTCGCGGGTTTTCTTAGCAAAGTCGTATCCGCCCTTCCGGTAGAGCTCGGCAAGAACCCCTCTATGCTCGTGGATGACGACGGCCTTTCCTGTCCTCTTGGCAGCCTTAGCGAACAACGACTTTCGCATCGGGCTAATGCCAGCGCCAATATGAAGATGAACAATATCGCAGGCAGGCAGGTCTTTACGGAACCTTGCATAAGCGCTGATTCCGGCAAGCGCCTTCACAGCAACGCTGCCAGGTCTAGTCGTCTCAATGTACTCGAAATCACAAATGTCACGAATACCGGCTTTGATGTACCCGTTGACCACGGTAGCCATGCCGCCTCTGGAATCGAGTGAGGGGCCAAGCATGATGACCGCCGACCGCTTCTCGCCCGTCATGCGCTCTCACCTAGAATCTTGGCCGGGATCCCGACCGCAGTGGCGCCCGCGGGAACGTCGCTCAGCACGACGGCACCAGCTCCAATCTTGGCACCGCTCCCGACTTTGATAGGGCCAAGAAGGGTTGCCCCGGCGCCGATAACGACATCGTCGCCTATCAATGGCACCTCTTCGGAGCCGTTTTCCAACGCACCAATGGTTACGTGTTGATATAACATGCAACGGTCCCCAATAACCGCGCGCTCGGAGATGACGACACCGAGGCCGTTGTGCTGAAAGACACACCCCTCACCGATTTGTGCCCGGCTTCCGATGTGACAAGCGAAAAGGAACTGGTCTAGGTGCCGTAGCACGGCACTGAGGGGCCGTAGGATTTTCGAACCGCTCGCACAGGCGTGCGCGGCCTTGTATATCTTCAGACATTCGTTCATGTTACTTACCCGCCAGCACTTCAGCAATGCGTTCACTCGCATGCCCGTCTCCGTAGGGGTTCGAAGCATGGCTCATCGCCTCATACTCGGCCTGATCGCTGAGCAGAAGGCTGAACTCGCGGTAGATCACGTCCTCCTCGGTGCCGACGAGTTTCAGCGTGCCGGCCGCAACGCCCTCGGGACGCTCGGTGGTGTCGCGCATGACGAGCACAGGCTTGCCCAGGCTCGGGGCCTCCTCCTGGATGCCGCCGGAGTCGGTGAGGATGAGGTGGCTCGCCGCCATGAAGTTGTGGAAGTCGAGAACCTCGAGCGGATCGATGATGTGCAGGCGGTCGAAGCCGTCGAGTTCCTCGTGGGCGGCCTTGCGGACGAGCGGGTTCATGTGGATGGGGTAGATCGCCTTTGTGTCCGGATGCTCCTCCATCACGCGGCGGATGGCTCGGAACATGCGGTGCATGGGCTCGCCCAGGTTCTCGCGGCGGTGCGCCGTGATGAGGATGAGGCGCGAGCCCTCCGCCCAGTCGAGCTCGGGGTGGGAGTAGCCCTCGCGCACGGTGGTGCGCAGGGCGTCTATGCCGGTGTTGCCGGTAACCCAGATCTTGGACTCGGGCTTGCCCTCGGCGAGAAGGTTCTTCTTGCTGGCCTCCGTGGGGGCGAAGTAGTACTCGCTCACGATGTCGACGGCCTGGCGGTTGAACTCCTCGGGCCAGGGGCTGTAGATGTCGTGCGTGCGCAGGCCGGCCTCGACGTGCCCCACGGGGATCTGCAGGTAGAAGCATGCGAGTGCCGCGGCGAAGCTGGTCGTGGTGTCCCCGTGGACCAGGACCACGTCGGGCTTCTCGTCCTCGAGAACGGCCTTGAGCTTGAGAAGCACGTCGCACGTCACGTCGAACAGGGTCTGGCCCGGCTTCATGATCGCCAGGTCTTGGTCGGGCGTCACATCGAAGACGCGCAGCACCTGGTCGAGCATCTCGCGGTGCTGGCCTGTCACGGTGACGACGGTCTCGAACTCATCAGCGCGCGCCTTCAGCTCGTTGACGAGCGGGCACATCTTGATTGCCTCCGGGCGGGTGCCGAAGACGAGCATTACTTTCCTCTTAGACATTGGCCTTGCTCCTCTTTGACTCCTTGCGGAGAAGCATGTAGAAACGGGTGTTGCCGACCACATAGCGCTTCACCAGGCGCCTGGGCTCCTGCATCATGCGGAAGAGCCACTCCAGGTTCGCGCGCTGCATCCACATCGGGGCACGCGGGATGTTGCCGGAGACGACGTCGAACGAGCCCCCCACGCCCACGAAAGCGCCCTTGGCGCCCAACTCACGGAAACGCTCGATCAGGCGTTCCTTCTTGGGCGAGGTAATGCCTACGAAAACGATGTCAGGTTTAGTCTGCTCAACCTCGGCTATCACGGCGTCGAACTCGTCGTCGCCGAAGTAGCCGTCACGGTAGCCAGCGAGGACCATATTGGGATACCTCTCGGACAGTACCTCTGCAGTTTTTGCGACCACTTCGGCCTTGGCGCCCAGCAGGTAGACTCTGTGCCCCTCGCGCTCAGCCAGCCTGCACAGGTCCCACATTAGGTCTATGCCCGCCACGCGCCCGGGCAGGTACACACCCAGCTTCTTGGCGGCCATGACCATGGAGGCACCATCGGCGTTCACGATCTCGCAGCGGCGCACGCACGCGTCCATCTCGGGGTCGTCGCGCATCTGCAGCAGCTTATCCGCGTTCACGCCGATAAGGTGGGCGAAGTGCCCCTCCTTGATGAGGGTATCGGTCGCTTTGACGGTCTGATCTATGGTCCATGGGTCAACGGGAGCACCCATCACATCAACGCGCCCAGGAAGACAAAGATTATTTTGAAATACACGAATTTCTTCGTCATTGCACATATAAAGAGTTACTCCTTGACGGTGACGTAGTACTCTCGATACCACTTCGCGAATGCGCGCAGGCCATCCTCGAGAGGGGTCGCGGGCTTGTAGCCTAGGTCGCGCTGGAGCGTCGCGGTGTCGGCGTAGGTGACGGGTACGTCGCCGGGCTGCATCGGCACGAGCTGCTTATGCGACTCAAAGTCATAGTCGGCCGGGAGCACGCCCTCCTCCACCAGCACGCGCTGCAGCGTGTCGACGAAGTCGAGCAGGTTCTCGGGATGCGAGTTGCCGATGTTGTAGACGCGGTGCGCGGTGAGCGGCAGCCCGTCCTCGCCCATCTTCACCTCGGGCGCAGCATCCATGACGCGCCCGACGCCCTCGACGATGTCGTCGACGTAGGTGAAGTCGCGGCGGCAGTCGCCCATGTTGAAGATCTTGATGGTGTCGCCGCGGCGCAGCTTCTCGGTGAATCCGAAGTAGGCCATGTCGGGCCTGCCCATGGGGCCGTACACCGTGAAGAAGCGCAGGCCGGTCGCCGGGATGGAGTAGAGCTTGGAGTAGGCGGCGGCCATGAGCTCGTTGGACTTCTTGGTGGCGGCGTAGAGCGAGACCGGCGAGTCGACGCGGTCCTCCTCGGAGAACGGTACCTTCTTGTTGCCGCCGTAGACCGAGCTGGAGCTGGCGTAGACCAGGTGCTTCACCGGGTGGTGGCGGCAGGACTCGAGCACGTTGAAGAAGCCGACGAGGTTGCTCTCCAGGTAGGCGCGCGGGTTCTCGATGGAGTAGCGGACGCCCGCCTGTGCGGCGAGGTTCACCACGACGTCGAAGCCGTTCTCGGCGAACAGGCGCTCGATGAGGGCGGCGTCGCACAGGTCGCCGCGCACGAAGGTGAAGCGGCCGCCTGTGTCGGTCTCGGCCAGCATGCGCAGGCGCGCATGCTTGATGCCGGGGTCGTAGTAGCTGTTGAGGTTGTCGAGGCCGACGATCACGTCATCGGTCTCCTCGAGCAGCTTCTTCACGAGGAACGCGCCGATGAAGCCGGCGGCTCCGGTGACGAGGACTTTTCTATTTGCCATTCATACCACCTAGTCTCGTTTAAACAGGTCGCGTGTATAGACCTTGTCCGCCACGTCCGCGAGCTCGTCGCTCCAGCGGTTGGCGACGATCACGTCGCAACCGGCCTTGAAGGCCTCCAGGTCGTGGGTCACCTTGGAGCCGAAGAACTCCGGGGCGTCCAGCGTGGGCTCGTAGACCACCACGGGCACGCCCTTGGCCTTCACGCGCTTCATGACGCCCTGGATGGAGCTCGCGCGGAAGTTGTCGGAGTTCGACTTCATAGTCAGGCGGTACACGCCCACGACTGGCTTTTCCTTGCCGGCATACACGCGGTCCCACACCATCTGCAGCACCTCGTCGGCGACGAAGTCCTTGCGGGTGCGGTTGGCCTCCACGATGGCCTCGATCAGGTTCTGGGGCACGTCCCTGTAGTTGGCGAGCAGCTGCTTGGTGTCCTTGGGCAGGCAGTAGCCGCCGTAGCCGAAGCTGGGGTTGTTGTAGTGGCTGCCGATGCGCGGCTCCAGGCACACGCCGTCGATGACGTCGCGGGTGTTGAGGCCTCGCACTTCGCAGTAGGTGTCGAGCTCGTTGAAGTAGGCGACGCGCAGCGCAAGGTACGTGTTGGCGAACAGCTTGACGGCCTCGGCCTCGGTGGTGCCCAGCACGAGCTCCGGGATGCCCTTGGTGCCGTCGGCATTGACGCGCTCCAGCTCGGCGGGGTCGGCGCCCTGCGCGAGCAGGGCGGTGAAGCGCTCGGCAGCCGCGACGGCCTCGGGGTCGTCCTTCGGCGCGCCCACCACGATGCGGCTGGGGTGCAGGTTGTCGTAGAGAGCCTTGCTCTCGCGCAGGAACTCCGGGCTGAAGAAGATCTTGCTGTCGCCCAGCCTCTCGCGAAGCCCAGCGGTGTAGCCGACGGGGATCGTCGACTTGATGACGATCCAGGCGTCCGGGTTCACCGACCGCACGGCGGCGATGGCGGCCTCGACGGAGCTCGTGTCGAAGAAGTTCCTGTCAGAGTCGTAGTTGGTGGGCGTCGCGATTACGGCGTAGTCGGCGCCCGTGTAGGCCGCGGCCACGTCGAAGGTGGCGTTCAGGTCGAGCTCTCGCTCCCCCGCCTTGGCCTCCGCCAGGAAGCGCTCGATCTCGTCGTCCTGGATGGGCGACTCGAAGTTATTGATCTTCTCGACCTTCTCGGGCACGATGTCCAGCGCGTGCACCTCGTTGTGCTGCGAGAGCAGGACGGCGAGGGACAGGCCGACGTAGCCGGTACCGGCGATGGCAATCTTCATTTTCTTCTCCGATTCGAATCGAGCATTAGAGTTAGGCATTAGTACGCATCGCTTCCGTTGAAGACCTCCAGAACCGTGAGGAGGACGATTTTGAGATCCATGACGATTCCGCGCTTGGCTATGTACTCGAGATCACGGCGGACCATGCCGTCGAACCCGGTGGAGTTGCGCTCTGTCACCTGCCAGAGCCCCGTAATACCTGGCTTCACTGCTAGCCTCTGTAGGTCGTACTCGGTGTACTCCGCGACTTCGTTCGGCAGCGGCGGGCGCGGGCCTACCACGGACATCTGGCCCAGGAACACGTTCAGGAACTGCGGGAACTCGTCGATGGAGTGCTTGCGGATGAACTTGCCGATCCTGGTGACGCGCGGGTCCTCCTTCATCTTGAACATGGCGCCGGCGATCTCGTTCTGCTCCTTGAGATCTGCCAGGCGCTCGTCGGCGTCCTTGTACATGGAGCGGAACTTCCACATGCGGAAGGTGGACAGGCTGCCGTCGCGGCGGGTCTGGCCCACGCGGATCTGGCTGTAGAAGGGGTTGCCCTCGCTCTCAAGGCGGATGAGCGCCGCGAGCACCAGGCTGGGGATCGCTATGACGACGAGCACGGAACCGCTGAACACAACGTCGAATGCGCGCTTGACGGCACGGTAGGCCAGGCGCGAACGATCCCAGTCCATGATGGACTGCATGGTCTTGTAGCGGCCGGCGCACTCGCGCCGGTCCATGGCCTGAGCAATGAGCGCCGCCCCCGCGGGCGCATCCGTTGCATATTGAGTTTTATCCGACACGTTCTCTTCCAAGACTTCGCCCCCAGGTCGGGGATCCTCCCTGTTCTGTTTTGCGGCCGCCAGCAGCTAGGCGATCGCCTTTTTAAGGTTTCGCATTACGCGCTGCTCGGCCGAAAGCACCGCGAGGCCAACGCGCGTTGTTACGCGTCGGCCGCACAGGTCGAGCTCCAAATAAGCAGTGCTCTTGCGTCTATTAATGGTTTTGATAAGTCCTTCGTGGCCCAGCAACGGACCTGCCGTCACTACGACCTGGTCACCGTCTTTTAGGGCCTCGCTCATGGGCACTACGCGGTCTCCCCTGTGCGTAAAGCTGCCAATAAGCTGAACCTCTTCTTTTGCCAGCGGTACAAACTGACCGTCCTGGGATAGCACCCGAGCAAAGTCATCCATGCGCAGCAAATACTGTTGCACGGTGCGGGGATCTGCCGTATCGCAGATAAGATAACCGGGGAAGAGCGGCTTAGTCGTGTTGACCCATTCGCCGTGCACCTTGATCTCGGTTTGAAATTGGGGATAAAAGAGCTCCTGCATGGCGCTACCCGGCACCACATGCTCTATGCGCTCGCGCATTACGTCTTCGCGACCGTTAATTACCTGGATCACATACCACATGAGCACCACCCCCCTTGCTGTCTTACGTGTGGCTCACGGGGTTTGGGTATGGCTACGCCAGGGCGCTTATGCGCGAAGGCGCTCCATATTCAAACCCTGAGCCCAGTTAGACAAGCACGTGGCTCTGCCCCACCGTGAACGGTATGTATAAGCGCAGTGGCTAGAGTCGCGGACGTGTATTGCAAAATGACCGCGACTCCAGCTAGCTGCGTGCGGCCCAGTCAAGCGGGTACAAAACTGGACCGCACGCAAACAGCTGTAGGACTGCTGCGAATTGTCATGAAACATCGATTCGAATGAACAACTTGCACAAAGACAAGAACAAAGTCATTCAATGCGATACGCATGACGACGCTATTGGAGCTCGTGGTTTTTCTGGCACCGCCGTTACGACCGGATGCTGATCGACCCTGCGCTTCGCGACCGGTTAAACCGTGATCGCAGTTGAACCCATGTAACGATAGATATGCTAGCACAAGCCGGCTAGAAATCGATTTAGGCCGCGCGCGGCAACATATCGTTCATTTGCATTGCTTAAGGGGGTTATTTTGCAAACTTGTTCACATTGACGCAGGTTTATGCGGGTGTGGCTCTTAGCGCGCGCTACCCGAGCTACAACGCTGACAGTATGAAATGCAAAAAGGAATTATGTTGGGTTAACAAACTATGTACAGAACTGGGAAATAAATTGCGCAACTTTTTTGGGTATGGGTGTTGGTGTGGCGTCACTTTGATTTGCGCGGT
>URNU01000056.1 GCA_900549275.1 uncultured Collinsella sp.
TCAATGAGAAAGATAGTTGTGGCGAGCCATTCCCTTCTCGCCCAGGGCTTCAAGGACACCCTCGAGTTCCTTACGGGTAAGAGCGACGCCATCAACGCCGTGTGCGCCTACGTGAACGACAACGGCGAGGGGCTCGACGCGGCGGTCGAGGCGGCGCTTTCGGGCACTGACGAGGTCGTCGTCCTCACCGACGCGCTCGGCGGCAGCGTGAACCAGCGCTTCTCCCGCTTCGCCTCCGACCGGATCCACGTGATCGCGGGTGTCAACCTCCCGCTCGCCATGACGGTCGCGCTCGCGCGCTCCGACGAGAAACTCGACTTCGACGCCCTCGTCGACGAGGCGCGCCAGCAGATCGTCTACGTGAACGGTGCCAGTTCCGCCGAGTGCGAAGACGACGAATAGAGGAGGTCGACGATGAGAGAGTTCCTTAAGGACGTGTGGATGCACGGCGGTGAGGAAAGCCGCGCCATCACCCCCGAGAACATCACGGGCGAGAAGGGCCGCGCCGCCATGTCGGCCAGCCACCTCGGCGTCGGCCGCAAGGGCTCGTGCTGCGTGCCCCTTGAGTCCGGCGAGACCATCACGCTCGCGGACATTGAGGGTCCCGGCATCATCCGCCACATCTGGATGACCGTCCCCGACAAGACCGCCGCCGGCAGCTTTGTCATGCGCGACCTCGTGCTGCGCTTCTACTGGGACGACGAGGAGACCCCCTCGGTCGAGTGCCCTGTCGGCGACTTCTTCTGCAACGGCTTCGGTGAGCGCGCCATCGTCAACTCGATGCCCATCTGCGTGAACCCGACGGGCGGCATGAACTGCTACTTCGAGATGCCTTTCAGGAAGCACGCCAAGGTCACGCTTACGAGCGAGCACCCCGGGTTCATTAAGTACATCTTCTACACGTTCAACTACGCGCTCACCGACGTGCCGGACGACGCCATGTACTTCCACGCCCGTTTTAACCGCGAGCGCAGCACCCGCAGGGGCGTCGACTACACCGTGCTCGACGGCGTGCGCGGTAAGGGCTACTACGTCGGCACCTACATGGCCCTGTGCGCCCTGGAGCGCTATTGGTGGGGCGAGGGCGAGATGAAGTTCTTCCTCGACGGCGACGAGGAGTTCCCCACGGTCACCTCGACGGGAGCCGAGGACTACTTCGGCGGCGCCTGGGCCTTCCTCGACAGGCCGCCCCACGCGCTGCCCGAGGCGCAGTGCTTCAACACGCTGTTCGCCGGCTACCCGTACCGCTCGACGCGCGACGCCACGCGCGACCGCTTCAGCGCGGGCAAGCCGAACCCGAACCCGATGCTCGCGACCAACGACGACGCGCTGCCCAGGCACGGCCTCTACAGGTGGCACCTTCCCGACCCGATCTCGTTCAAGGAGGACCTGCGCGTGACGTTCCAGGACCTCGGCAACGACGACATCAAGCTCTACGAGCGCGAGGACGACATCTCCACCGTCGCCTACTGGTACCAAAGCGAGCCGCACGCCGTGCTCGCCCCGTTTGCCGCAAGGCAGGACCGCGTGCCCAGGTAGGGTCGCCTCGAAACAAGCCAACGTTATGGGCGCCCGCGGTTGACCATGACTGCGGGCGCCCCTTTGTAAGGAGGATCGCATGAGCGAAAAGCAAATGAGGCTCGGCGCCCTCGAGGCCAGCGGGACCAAGATGGTCTGTGCCGTGGTGTCCGGCGACGGCGAGGTCCTCGACCGTATGGAGACCCCTACGCTTACGCCCGCCGAGACCGTCCCGCAAATGGTCGAGTGGTTCACCGCCCGCGATGTGGACGCGTTGGGCATCGGCGCCTTCGGCCCGACCTGCGTCGACCCCAACGATGAGCGCTACGGTTCCATCCTCCAGACGCCCAAGCTCGCGTGGCGAGGCTATGGTCTTCGCGTCGCGTTCGCCGACGCCCTCGGGATTCCGGTGACCTACGACACGGACGTGAACGTTGCCTGCCTCGGCGAAGTGGTCTTCGGCTGCTGCAAGGGGCTCGAGGACGCCGTCTACGTGACCATCGGCACCGGCGTGGGCACGGGCGTCATGTGCGCGGGCAGGCTCCTTCACGGCATGCTGCACCCCGAGGCCGGCCACATGCTGGTAAGGACCCGTCCCACCGAGGAGGGACGCTGCGTCTGCCCGAGCCACGCGAGCTGTCTCGAGGGCCTCGCCTCCGGCCCCGCCATCGCCGCGCGCTGGGGAAAGCCCGCGGCCGAGCTCGCGGACAACGCTGAGGTGTGGGCGCTCGAGGGGGATTATCTGGGGCAGATGTGCGCGAACCTCGTGCTCATGTACTCGCCTCGCCGCATCGTCCTCGGCGGCGGCGTGATGCACCAGGAGCAGCTCTACGGCATCGTCCGCAAGAAGACCCTCGAATATCTGGGTGGCTACATCCAGACCGCCGAGCTTAAGGACATGGAGAGCTACATCTGCGCCCCGGGCTGCGGCGGCGACCAAGGAATCCTCGGCGCGGCCGAGCTGGCAAGAAGGGCGCTCGCATAACTTGCGCTCTCTCCGCCATACAACGCGTTAAGAAAAGACGAGCGCCTCTTGCCAATTGGGCGGCAAGAAGCGCTCGTCTTTTACATTTTTGTCTCTCAAAATCTTATTTTCACGATTTGCATTTTCATCCCGTTGTCACCGACCCTTGCGAGAAACCGGAAAAAGCCGCTGACAGAAGGGTCTCTCAAATCGTTATAACCCAGCATATAGCCGCGACTTGTGACCTGCAGACGGCTGTCCCACGTGCCGATTTCCTTGGCGGCATCCGAAACCGCAAAATATGCCCCCACATCCTTGATTTTTGCAGTCTTAAGCCATGTTTTTGCGATCATCTTTACTGCTGTCCGATTGGCTGCATCAAAGACCAGCACACCGCCGGGGAAAGCGTCCGCCATCTCCCGCACCAGTTCCCGGACCTGCTGGGTCAGAAAGTAATAGAACACCCCGGAGGCAAAGAACACCGCCCCGCCGGAGGCATCGATTTTGCCAAACCATGCGGTGTCTTTCAGATCGCAGGGGATATTTTGTTCTCGATCCTCGGCGGGCAGCAGCTGCTGCCGCAAGGCAATCACATCCGGGAAGTCCAGATTGTAAATCTTGCATCTACCGTTGTCGCAGGTTCTGCCGGTGTTGTCCAGCCCACAGCCCAGATTGACCACCGCCGCATTGGGGTGGTCTTTCAGGTAATCCCGCACCTCGAAAGCAAGATCACCCTGCCGCATGGCCACCTCCAGCGCACCAAAGCGCTGCATCAGGCTGCGGGAGTTTTTCTCTGCCTCTGAAAAGTCGTAGTCGATCTGGTCGAGCAGGCGAACCGCTGTTTCATCCCTATAAAGGTTCGGGTACAGCTCCGTACACAGCTTCCGGGAATACAGCGGGAGGATCAGCGTCTCCTGCACGGCGTTTTTCTCAATTCTACATTTCATAGGTTCCTTCCTCAGTGAATAAAGACTGTCATAATTGCCGCCAGCACAGCCGCTATGACCGTCATGTCTATCGCCATGTGCAGGATGGATGCAAAAATGCCCGTGCTTGTTACCCTTACTTCCGTGCCGTGACGCAAAGCCACCTTTTCTTTTTGCGTATCTGCACCTCGTGAAAACCCGCCTGCTCCAGACACGCCTTTAATTCAATGTCCTTGTAGATGGTCATGCCGCCGATGATCTGCATCCACCTCTCGTCCTTGTCCGTATCGCCATTGCTCTCGTTGCAGATAAGAACTGTCGCGCCTGGCTTCAGCGTCCGCCAAACCTCACGGAAACATCGGGGCAAATCAGGCCAGAAATAGACGGTTTCAAAGGCCGTGGCAGCATCGAAACAGCTATTCTCAAACGCCATATCCGCTACACTGCCTTGCAGAACGGCGCAACGCCCCTCCTGAATTGCAGTTCGGTTGAGCTTTCTAGCCTTCTCCACGCTGACGGGCGAATAGTCGATGCCCTTGACGACGCCATGCGGGCATTTTTTCAGCAGCCGTTTTATGTTCGCCCCGCCGCCGCAGCCGCAATCCAGCACCTTGGCGTTTGGCGCAAGTCGTTGAAATTGAAGTCCCCACCGCGCCATAGGGCTGTGGCCCAGATTCATCATGGCAACCATAAGTTTTCCGCCGAGGTCCACGGGCTTGCGGGTATTTTCAAAGAACGACATTTGGCCCCTCCGATTTTGTGCATTCCGCATAGGTCAACGGGAACGAGGCCTTCAGCACCGCGCTTTTCTGCACCGCCCAGCCGTTTTGACGCAGGAAACGCAGGTATTCCTCGCTTGTCCACCTGCTGTGGAGGGGGAATCCCGCCATACTCATGAAAAAGGCTTTTGCCTTGCCGGAAACCGAGTTTCCCGCGTGGGTGAAGGTTGGCGCGATGAACACGCCGTCGTCCTTCAGCACCCGCCTGATTTCTTGCAGGGCCTTTTCCGGATGCGGCACTATGTGAAGCGCGTTGGACGCAATCACCACTTCGAAGGACTTCTGTGCATAGGGCAGGTGGAACATATCTTGTACGGAAAAGTGCAGCTTTGCGGATTGACTGTCCCGTTTTGCTTCAAGGATCATCCTTGCAGAAGCGTCCGTAGCCTCGATGTGCGCCGCCGCATTCACGATGCTCTTTGCGATAAGCCCCGTGCCGGTGGCAACCTCCAGCACGGTTTTTGCTTTCACCACCGGCCTGATCAGCTCATACATCTTCTCATACGCCGCCCGGTCCTTTCGCATGAAACGGTCGTACCGACCGGCATTCTTGTCCCAGAAGCCCTTGCGTTCGTGCATGGCTATCGCCCCCAAACAGTTAGAGCCATCTAACTATAACACACGAATCATACAGTAAGATAAGGCTAACCTTTTTTCTTGGCTAAGACGCATCTCTTCGGTTTTCGCTTATAACAGCGCGAGTCAGATACTAGGCTGGAGCTGAAGAAGGAGCTTGGCGGACAGGTAGGTCGATACCGGTTCCCGGAACGGTGATCCAGCCAATTACACCAGGGCTCTAGTCATTGAGTGGGAGTAACATCCGCACATTATCGTGAGGTTTAATAAAGGTGGTTTTGTCGGTGATTTAGTGGCTTTTCATGTCCTGAAATTACCAGCAAACCATCTGAAACGACGAAAGCTAATGGCCCTTTGAACACTTTTCAAAGGGCCATTTTTATGCGTTTTACCTGCGGTAACTCACTGAATTACGCTCGACGTTAAGACCCCGGTACCCAGATACATCACGATTTTGCGCTGTTGATCTGCGAATAACCGATTTACAGAGAGCTTTGTGCTCACAGGTAATAACATTCTTATCCATTAACCAGGTTGCGCACTCATTCCATACTCACAGATTATAGGCCTCTGTGAAGACGCGATTCGAGCATGGACTTTAGTGTAGAGCGTATACTCTCGCCATAGCTTTCTAGCCCATATGCCTTCAGCACAGCATCGTCAAAAATCTTCCTATCCTCAAGATCCAATTCAACTAACGCCCCTTCGACTCGTCTACTCTTCAACGGCTCGAATGCCGTCAGTATGGCTTCACGGTCCTCAGCTGAAACGAGATCAGGATTGAGCATCTGCATTTCTCTAAACGTTGCAGCGCGCGTATCAAGCGCCCCAAGAGCCATAGGGGCGGCGGAGACTTCAATCAAGAGCATGCCTAGCGTTGAATTCAGCAAAGAAAGACACAGCTCTTCATCAAGCGCAGGATCCTTTGCCTTAAAACACAGGACTCGTTGATTAGCAACAAAGCGAGTTCCCTTAGGAGCGCCAGCGAAGAACAGACGTCCGCCGGTATTCATGCTGGTTGTAAAGGATAGCGGCTTACTGTCGGGAAGCGTATACCAGTAAGGGCGATGGCTGTTGCATGAAGCGTTTATGGACTGAACGCTGCGGATATGGGCCAAGGTTTTTTGGTAACCGTTTTCCTCCAGGTAGTCTTCTGACTTGTCGCAATAGAATGCATAGGCGTTAGGCTTAAGCGTGAAACTGTTTACCCCTCGAAGATTCTTTAAGAGATCAAGCCTAAACTCATCGTCAACAAATGTCGGGTCATCTGAGTAGAAGAAACTATCTTGTCCGGATTTGGTGCCCCTCGCTATATCGAACTTGCACCTTGCTTTGTGCAATCCTGCTCTCATTTCGTACAAGAAGGATGCGCCCTGGCAGACTGCATAGTATGACAGGCCAAATTGCTTATATTTAAGCACATCATCCCATCGGTATTCTTTCTCTGAGAAGAAGGCACAATCTCCCGAATGAGTAATGATGCAATTGCTGATTTGCTGTCGAATAGAGTCGTTCTCCAAGTCGGCAATGCTTGCCGCAATGACGCCAAGGTGCGTCTTATTCGGGTCGGAGGAGCCCTTTTTCTTTAATACCAAGACAGCGTTCATTACATCGGCATTGCTGAACCATCTGTGTTTGCCGTTAACGTAAATACCGTCCACAGAAAACACCGACTTTAAGGCGTCGAGGAAATTATCGCCAGCTGACGTGCAAAGCCAAGAGTTTGAAGTGAGCAGACAGATACAACCATCGTCGGACAGCAAGCTTTCCAAATGAAGGGCAATATAGCAGTACAGGTCGTTTCGATCTGAAAGAGCTACATTAAACTCTCTTTGAAGCCGGTCTTTCAATTCTTGTTTTACAGCGTCATACCAAGAGATTTCTGTAGTGTTGAAATCGACAAAAGGCAGGTTGCTCACGATAGAGCCGAATTGCGGAACCGCAACTTCAAGCATCTCTCCACTTGCTGGGTCTACGACATTGAGGCGCTTTCCCGGATCTACATCAAACACATTTTGCTTAAAGACCAACAGCGGTACTGCATCCGGGGAAAGGGAGGATAAGCTCTGGGTAGCAATCTGAAGAGGGAAATCATGAATGTCTGACATCCATGTAGTTTTGTATGCGATGGTGCCAGGATTCGGCTCAATATCGCGAAGCAACTCTTCTTTTCTCGACCAAACGGAGCAGCCAATCGTTCCAGTCCCACAGCAGCAATCCCATGCATGACCATAGGCGTTTCGAACGGCTATCTCACTCATCAGCTTGGCTAGAGGTTCTGGCGTTGGGTACTGACCAGCAATCTGTCGCTTTGCAACAGAAATACTGTCCTCAAGAATCTTATGAGAGTAATCGCTTTCCAGCCTGGTTATGTCACACTCAAGAAGAAGCTGATTAAAGGAAAGCAGGTCATCCCAAGTGGTGCAAGGCAAGATTGCAGAGTATTCAAGCTCGGAGAAAACATTGTAGAAATCACAATTCTCCGTGATGCGGCTAAAGTAATCTACGGCCTCGGAAATTTTGCATCCTTCTGTGATGTTCCCAATTACGCGAGCGGCATCGTATCTGCTCTGAATAATATTTGCGAACAAAAACTTATTCATCCAGTTGATGAGAATGATCTTTGCATACGCGGAAAACGGGTCAGTCTCGTCGTGTACATACTCTGCCTTTACGGCTGCCCACCAATTCTCAATAGTTGCTTTAACTTGCACATTTCGAGCCGCCTCACGTTTAAGCTCCTCCGATACCACACCCTTGTTCTTGTTAATCAGCGCGGGCATAACCGAGCCGGTCAACGTATCGCCGAGAGAGCGATGCTTGATTGATCCAGTAGCGACGTATTCGGCAATTTTATCGATTAAGAAATGAGCAAACTGTCGCCATTCGCTTTCATAGAGAGAGATCGATTGGCGATTGATAATATTCGGACTAATGGTCCAGTTTTCCGCAATATGAAACTCGCCATCTTCTCCGCAAACATGAAGCTGTGCGTATTGGAAGTTCCACAATACAGT
>URNU01000057.1 GCA_900549275.1 uncultured Collinsella sp.
GCTTCTTGCTGATACCAATTATAGCCATACGATTGCTTGTTATTTAATACCAATCCAAACTCACGAAGATTTGCGGCGAACGGTCGGTTTCCTCGCCCGAGTGGTATTACAACGCCAATAGTTGTCTATTTCGAGCGCTGCTGCCAACGGGCTCCCCACAACTCGCCAGCTATAAAAGCGTTGCGCCAGACCCGCCCAAGCGTTTCCGGCGCAACCGCGCAGTTTAGTTATTCGGCTTCCATCTCCGCTGTCACACGGCGATACATCTCGATAACCTGAGTCGTCGCCTTGGACGGATCCTGATAGTAGCGGCCATCACACGTCTCGGCCGAGACATAGCCCGTATAGCCGTGGCGCATGAGTGCCTCGAGGTCGGCACGCATATCACGCTCGCCGTCGCCCCAGGCAAGATGCGTCGTGCCGCCGCCCACATCCACAAAGTGGGTGTGAACGATCTTGTCGCCCAAAACCTCAAAGTAGCCGTCGATCGTGTCGCCGGCAACTTCCATGGCGCCAAAGTCGATACAGGCCTTCAGGTTGGGACGATCGACCGCCTCGAGGATGCGCGCGACATCCTGTGCGGTGTTGACCAACACGGACTCCGACGGCTGCAGGGCCTCGAGCGCGACGCGAATACCGCGCGTATCGGCGTAGTCGCACACCGAGCGCAGCATGGCAACGCTGCGGGCCCAGGCGTCCTCAGCCGGCTCGTCCAGATAGGCCCAACCACTCGTCACCAGAATCTGCGGCACGCCCAACTCAACGGCAACGTCGATCACATTCTTAAAGTACGAGAGGATACGTTTTTGGCCCGCCTCGCCACGCACCGCGACGTTCCACGGCTTGGGGTTATTTTGCTCGGGGCACACGCATACAATCTTGATGCCGTACTGGGCGGCAAGATCGCGAATCTTATCCACCGAATCGTGCTCATGGCAATCCACATACAGGTGCATCGAGCCGGTCCACAGCTCGATATTGCGATAGCCGGCCTCACCTGCAGCCTTAAAAAACGTCTCGATGCTGTAGTAACGATGGTTGATGTTCATGAGCGAAAGCTCGGGTACGACCATAGCCCTCCCCTTTCGTACGGAGTTTTAAAAAACAGGGGGCCGCCGCAGATGCGACAAGCCCCCCAAAGATCGACGCAACCGTTAGACGCGATGGAAGCGCGATTCGAACATATTAGGCAAGCACGCCAAAGTAAGCGCCGATGATGCCCACGACCATGGTGCAGAGGATCAGGACCATCGGGTTGATCTTCTTGGAGAGCAGCCAGTAGTAGAGCCAGAAGGCGGCCATACCGAGCATACCGGGCATGATGCCGTCCAGGATGTCCTGGAGAGTCTGGGCGGAGTCGCCCTGACCGATGGCGATGGGCAACGAAGCCCAGAACATGTCCTTGCTCATGGCGCCGACGACCATAACGCCGACAATGCCGACGCAGGCCATGATCTTTTGCATCAGGCCGGTCTTCTGAGCCTCGTCGAGGAAGCCAATGCCTAGCTCATAACCCTTGATAGCGCCAAAGATACGAATCAGGAACGCCGGGATGTTGTAGACGAGCAGGAAGGCGATGGGGCCAAAGACGTTGCCGGCCTGGCACAGGCTGATGCCCACGGCAGCGGCGACGACGCGCAGGGTGGACAGGAAGAAGGAGTCACCCAGGCCGGAAAGCGGACCCATGAGGGCGGCCTTGATGTCGTTGACGCTCTCGGGCTCAACCTCGCCACGAGCGACCTTTTCTTCCATGGCCATCGCGATGCCACCCACGAAGGGAGCGAGCTGCGGGGTGATGTTGAAGAATGCGCTGTGACGGTGCAAGGCCTCGGCGTAATCATCGGGACGGCCGGCATAGATCTTCTTGAGCATGTTGGCGACCATCAGGCAGAAGGCAATGTTCATCTGCTTGTAGTAGGTCCAGGAGAATTCCATGCCCAGGGCGCCGGTGTTCACGGCGCTCTTAATGAGGTCGGAGCGAGTAATCTGGTTCTCGGAATTAGAAGTCATCGTCCTCATCCCCTTCCACAGAAAGCTGGGACTGGGCGCCACCAAGGCCCAGCAGGTCGTACTTGTCGATGCCGATGATGATTGCGATCAGGGCGACGCCGAGGACGGGCACGTTGGCATAGGAGCACAGCAGGAAGCCCAGGAAGTAGAACGGCACGAGCTGCTTGGTAAGCACCAGACGGCCGAGCATGGCGAAGCCCATGGCAGGCAGGATGTTGGCTGCGACGCCAAAGCCATCGAGGACGAACGTCGGGATGAAGTCGAGCAGGCCCTGAACGGCGTCGGCACCCAGATAGAAGGAGACCGAGCACAGGATAAAGGCCAGGACGACAATCACGAGACCGATAATCCAGTGCATAGCGTAGATACCCTTGAGGTTACCCTTGCTGGCAAAGACGTCGGCACGGTCGACCAGAAGGGGCATACCGGCATTGACGACGTTCTTAATGGCCAGGCACAGAGTGGCGATGGGCATCGCGAGCGCGATAGCGGCCTCGGTGCTCTGACCCAGCTGAATAGCGAAGGCGCAGGCGAGCACACCGCCAATACACTCATCGGGCGGCACGTAAGCGCCGATGGAGATTGAACCCATGAAGAGCAGCTCGAGGCTCGCACCGATGGCGAGGCCGGACTGCAGGTCCCCGAGGACTATGCCGACGAGCGGGCACAGAACGATCGGGCGGAACGCATAGAGCGTACCGAGCTGATAATCGAGCTTACCGAAGGCAGCGATAAGTCCGATGAGGATCGCTTGAACAAGCATTGTTCCTCCCTTTGATCCCTCTTGGATCCGCGCGGCGATTCCCGACTTGTCAGCGCGCCCTTTTCCATGCCGACAATCGCCCAGACAGATCCAGCTTGTACCGGTGTGCTGTTAACACCTAAACCGGTGCAAATGATTTGATACCAATTATATAGTCATGAGAAAACTATTTAATACCAATCGCTCAACGGGCGTGTACTCCCGGTGAACGGTAGATGGGGGTAACGGGTAAAGCGTTTATCCGGTACGCCCACGAATAGGGGCGGCGCCGTGCGCGCCGCCCGTGGTTCCCAATTAGAGGGCGCTTAGGGCATCGACCTTGGGGTCGTCGGCCAGAGCGCGAATCTCGACCTCGACACCGCGGCCGACGAGCTCGCGAATGTCCTCTTCCTCGGCAGCAGTCACAAAGATCTGGCGGGAGATCTTACGGGCATCGGGACGCTGCTCGTCCTTGGACTTGGTGTTGCCCAGGTTGATGGAGGTAATCTGCGGGCAGCCGTCGACAAGCTGCTTGGCCTCGGCGATGCTGGCGACGCAGATGATCATCTTGTACTTATCGGTAACACCGGAGTTGATGGCCTCGATGGCGTGCTCCATGTCCTTGATGACGAGCTTGACGTTGGCCGGCTTTCCCATCTTGAGCGTAGTCTTCCAGACGGGATCGTTGGCAACCTTGTCGCCAACGCAGAAGATGCAGTCAGAGCCCAAGCCCTGGACCCAAGAGACGGCCACCTGGCCATGAAGCAGACGATGGTCGACGCGAAGCAGTTGAATCATGATTGACCCCCAAAGGTCTCATGCCGGAAACCCGGCCCCATTAATAGCAGGCGGTGACTAGAACTCTTCCTCGTCATCCGCATCGGTCAGCAGGTCGTTGACAAACTTGACGCGCGTGTCGTCAGCCGCGAGGATCTCGCGGATAACCTGATCGGCGGGAGCCTCCTGGTCCGAAAAGAGCAGCTGGATCAGCAGCGGCAGATTCATGTTGGCAACCAGGTAGGTGTTGGGGCGCGTCTGGACGATCTTGGTGAACTCGTTGTTGACGCTGCCGCCAAACAGGTCGGTGCACACGATTACGTCGTCGGCGGGGTCGAAGGTCGCCAGGAGCTTGGCGGCCTCCTCGGCGACGTCGGTGCGGCCGTCGACAAACATCGACAGGTCGTGGACGTTATCGCGCGCGCCCGAGAGCAGCTCGGTGCTCTCTTTGATGCCGGTCGCAAAATGCGCGTGGCTGGCAAAGATGTATTGCCTCATTGCGGTTTCCCCCAAATGAAATTAGTAGTCGAACTGGTGGTAGTAGCGGCGGTACTTGAGGTTGTGCTTGGTGACCAGCTCGTAGTTGCGCGCGAGGCGGTCGGTGGTCAGCACGGACAGGATCCACGGCGACACGATGACGCGGAAGTCGTCGTCCAGGCCCGGGATCGCGTACTCGGCGGTGTCGATGATGACGTAGTCCTCGTCGCCGGTCACGCCGCTGGTGAGGAAGGCGCGGACGCGCTCGTCGAGGGCGCGGCACTCGTCCTCGCCCATGAACAGGAACACCGGGACGCCGGGCTCGAGCAGCTCGAGCGTGCCGTGGAAGAAGTCGTGCGAGGTGATGTGGCGGATGCGCTTCCACTGCATCTCCTCGAGCAGGCACATGGAGTACAGGATGGTCTCGCCCCACAGCGCGCCCGAGCCGATGAACATGGTGTAGTCGGCCAGCGCGTACTTCCTGGCGAGCTCCTCGGCGCGCGGCTCGAAGCGCTTGCGGATGTCGAGCATGTCCTTCCAGACGTCCTTCGTCTGCTCGATGAACAGGTCGAACTTGGGGAAGCAGCCGCGGCGGTTGAGCAGGCGCAGGCCGAAGCAGTCGGCGAGGTAGTAGCCCTTCTCGCAGCCGCCGGCGCCGTGGTCGGAGGCCATCATGACGCAGTTCTCGGCGCCCACGGCCTGGCCGATCTTGCCCTCGGGGTTGGTCATGGCGAAGACGCGCACGCCCATCTCCCTCATCTTGCCGACGGCCTCGAGCACCTCGGGGGTGGTGCCGGACTCGGAGGCGGTCAGCACGACGGACTTGTCGGTCATGCGCTTGTGGCCCATGACGTTCCACTCGGCGGCGTGGATCAGGTAGACCTCGAGGTCGCGGTCGCCGAACTTGTTCATGAGGTACTCGAGCTGCATGAACTCGTCCCAGGTGCCGCCGACGCCCATCAGGAAGACGGCGTCGTAGCCCTCCTCGTGCACGCGGTCGGCCAGGGCGGTCATCTTCTTGCCGGCCTCGTAGACGTTCCTGCCGTCCTCGAGGTAGCCCTCCTGGTCGAAGTGCATGATCTCGATCTTCTCGGTCTCCTTCATTCCCGCTCCTTTCACGAGCAGTTTGAATTGTCGCACGGAATGGACAGGCTTGCCGCCCCGTCTCGCCGCTTAACCTTGTGGACATCTTGGCCCCAAGCTCAACAATTCAAAGGTTCTTAATACCAGTGAACGATTACAGGTTAGCCGTTTTTAATACCGATTTTTTGATTTCGTCCTCCCATCTCGGTAGACGGTCAGTTTTTGCCGCTCATCGGTCAAGCGACATATATCCGTAAAAACGATCGCCCCCGCCATGCGCAGGGACGCTCTAGACGCTAATAGTTGTAGGTATATCCGCCGGCATCGCCGCGGGTAAAAGACTTGGCATGCTCGATTGCCTGCCCACTCGAGTCATAGGTCAGGCCTTCCAACACGAGCGCCAGATCGCCCGGCTCAAGATTGAGCAAACTCGCATCGCGTGCGCCCAGCGCCTCGATATCGAGTTTCTCTACCGACTGATCTGGCTTGCGTCCCAACATATCGTAGGTCTCGAACAGGCTGAAGACCGAAATGTCCACGTCTTCGATGCCCGGAAACAGCAGGCACGGAATCAGTGTCATCTCGATCGATACGGGCTCACCATCGATGCAGTTGAGGCGGCGCACCGAGTAAAGCAGATCGTCCTCGGCGATGCCAAACAAGTCGGCATAATACGGGCCGGCGTAGCGTTTGGAGCGCGCCAGGATGCGCACCGACGGCGTCGCGCCCGATGCCAGAACCGACTGACGGAAGCCGCCCTTGCGTTCGTGCTCGTCAAACCACTTGTGTCCCACAAAGGCGCCTTTGCCCTGCACGCGACGAATCTGGCCACTTTTGACCAGCTCGTCCATGGCGCTTCGGATTGTCAGGCGCGTCGTGCCAAACTCCTCGGCCAGCTCGTTTTCGGACGGAATCATCGAGCCCGTCGGGTAGTCGCCGCGCTCGATTCGCTCCGCAATACAGCGGCGAATTTGTTTGTAAACCGGCAAGTCTTCTACTGCATCAGCCATTCGACACCCACCTTCGTCGCAACGCCGTCTGCCTCGCCGTTATCGGCAAAACGATACTTGGTCGGCAGAATCACGGACTTGCAATACTCGACAAAGCCATCGTTCTCGTCGCGCTCGTGCGAAGCCTTGTAAAACACCGGCGTGCCCTCCTGAGCATTCAGCAACTTGGCCTCGTCGACGTTCAGACGGCTGATGGAAATATGCTCCTTGCCGTGCGTCACATGGACATTCCCCTCTTTGAGCAAAACGTCGTAGAGGCTTTCCTGCTCAAAATCGTGATCGGGAAGCGAGGGGCACAAAGACAGATTGACGTAAGCCGTCTCGATCGATGCCGGAGAACCGTTGACCACACGCACGCGCCGAATGCAGAAGAGCGGTGTACCCAGGTCGATCTGGGCTTTTTGGGCCAGATCGATATCGGCGTACACGACCTTGGACCAAACCAGGCGCGCGGTCGACTTTGAGCCAACCCTCTCCACCGCCTGCGTATAGTTCCATGTTTCCTGAAAGATGTTCAGCGGTTTGGGAGGACACACATAGGTGCCCGAACCGCGGCGGCTTTCCAAAGTTCCGCACGAAATAAGGCGCGTGATCGCAGCACGCAACGCCGTGCGCGACACGCCCAGCTCTTCACAGAGCACACGCTCGGCGGGCAGCCGGTCGCCACTCTGCAGGTCATAATGTTTGATATACCAAAGAATGCCCTCAAAGGCGCGATCTTTGGGCGGAATCGCATATGGTTCACTCGACATGGGCAAGGCTCCTCAACCGCTTGATGCTGCAGGCATCATTGCTCCGGACACCCCATGGCGTCGAAGGCCTCTTTGATCTGCTCCGCAACGTTTCGATACGACCGATATAGGCCGGAGTCTCGCTTGACTTCGCCCGCGGTCACCGGAATCTCAAGCTTCGAAATCTCATCCTCGCCGGTTTGCACGGCAACGATGACACCCATACCAAGGCACATATTACGCTTGGCAGCGTTGTTTTTGGTAGCCTGAGCTGGATTAATCAAAATCTGCTGAGCGAGTTCGCGATTGCTAAGCTCCGGCACATCCTCGGGATTTCCGGTCTCGACAATCTCGCACTGCAGCACATCCGCGTAGTCAAAAATCTTCGGCTCGCCGCCGCGCTGATGCACGGCCCACTTGCGGCGCGTGGCATCCTGGTAGATGGCCGGCAAAAATGTAAACCGCGGCGGGTCCAAAATCGTATCCGTGATGGTAAACACATCGGGATCAAAGGCATCCTGCGGGTTTTTCTTCTTGAACAGCCCCATATCAGCCTCCCGTACTAGCATTAAACAACTCAAGCTGAATATAGCACCAATTTCAAGCCGCTGCCTTACCCTATCGGTACGCGGCGTCTATGGCTCGCCCAGCGGAAGAGTTAACGGACGAGGGCCGGGGAGGCATGCTTTGTTTTGAGAAGTGGGCTCCGCGAACTTCTCAAAACAAAGCATGCCTCCCCGGCCCCGGCAATGTAATCTTGGCTGACCATAGTTAGATGCACGGCTTCTAAGGCAGCGTAAGCATGGTCCCCATTACATAAATAATAATCAGTCCCCGCATATCGAAACGGTCGAGAGGGCCTGCCCCGGGCGGGTTGCCTTG
>URNU01000058.1 GCA_900549275.1 uncultured Collinsella sp.
TACGGGGAGTGCAGGGCGAGGGGGATGAGGCACAGCAAGGCGCTGAAGGCGGTCGCGAGGAAGAGGCTCAAGGTCATTTACGCGATCATGCGCGACGCCGTCCCGTACGCGGCCTAGCGGGCGGCGGGATCAACCAAAGAGGAAACCAAGCGGGGGCGCCTGGCGCCCGGATGCGTCATGCCGAAATGGCGCGAAGCACGCGGTTGACAAAACCATAGAGACACGTCCCAAATAAGCTACCTGGGACGAGGACCAATGAGTTTTTAATCCCCGTCCCAGAAAAATCATTCTAGGCTGTGTACGAGATGGTCGCGTCAACGGCGTGACGCCAGCCGGCGATCTTCTTGGCGCGCTCGTCGGCGGTCATGGCAGGCTCCACGATGCCGCGGGCGCCGTAGACGTCGACGACATCGCGCGCGTACATGCCCAGCGCAATGCCGCAGGCCCAGGCCGCACCCAGGCCGCTCATCTCGTCGTTGCTCGCGATGCGGATGGGCGAGCCAACCAAGTCGCTCTCAAACTGCATCAGGTACGCGTCGCGCGTGGGACCGCCATCAACACGAAGCTCGGACAGCGCCGCGCCCGAATCCTCGACCATCGCATCGATCACGTCAAAGATCTGATAGGCAATCGACTCGTCGGCGGCCTTCACGAACTCCGCGCGACCCGTGGTGCGCGTCATGCCAAAGACGCAGCCCTCGGCGTCACTCGCCCAATGCGGCGCGCCCAAACCGGTAAACGCCGGCACAAAGTAGACGCGGCTCGCCGGATTGGCGGCGTAGCACAGGTCGGTAACTTCCTCGGGGTTGTTGATGAGCTCAAGATCGTCGCGCAGCCACGTCTTGACGGCGCCGGCGTAGCTCACGTTGCCCTCGAGTACATACTCGGTCACGCCGTCCATACGCCATGCGAGCGAGCTCGAAAGCCCGTGCGAGCTGGCAACGAACTCGTCGCCGACGTTCATCATGACCGAGCTGCCGGTGCCATAGGTCGCCTTGGCCATACCGCGGCTGTGGCAGCCCTGCGCGAACAAGGCCGCGTGGCTGTCGCCCAGCACGCCGTGAATGGGCACGGGTGCCGGCAAAAAGCCGCCCAGGTCCGTCGTGCCGAACAGGCCATCGGAATCGGTCACCTGCGGCAGGCAGGCCACGTCAACGCCAAAGGCCTCGCACACCGGCTCGCTCCAGCAGCCACGGCACAGGTCAAAGAGCTGCGTGCGGCTGGCGTTGGACCAGTCGCAGCGGAACTCCGCGCCGCCCGTGAGCGTCCAGACCACCCAGGCATCAATGGTGCCCAGACACAGCTCGCCTGCCGCGGCAGCCTCGGCAGCAGCGGGAACGTTCGCGAGGATCCAGGCCATCTTGCCCGCCGGATAGTAGGGCGAGAGCACCAGGCCCGTCGTGTCGCGCACCAGCTCGGCCACACCCTCGCGCGCGGCCAGCTTGTCGCACAGCCCGCGGGCGCGGGCGCACTGCCACACCACGGCGTCGCACAGAGGCTCGCCCGTCATGCGGTTCCAGGCAACGGTGGTCTCGCGCTGGTTGGAGATGCCGATGCCGGCGATGTCGGCCGGGTCGACCCCGGTCTCCTCCACCACGGCACGCGCCACGGCGAGCACATTGGCGGCAATCTCGACCGGATCATGGCTCACCCAGCCGGCCTCGTTGACAATCTGGCGATGCGAGCGATCGGCACGATGAATCAGATGGCCGCCCTCGTCTACCAGCAGCGCCTTGGTGCCCTGCGTGGATTGATCGATTCCGATGATGTATTTGCTCATGTACTCTCCCATTCCTTCCGTCAAATCGAAGACGACCTGACGGACAAGGAGCGAGCGGCCGTCAAGTGCCGCAGATTGCCGTGAAAGAGGAGCGCCGCGTACTCTGTGTACGCAAGCGACGGTTTGAACGGCAAGGTGCGGTGCTTGGCGGCCGCGCAGCGTCTGTTTCTACTAGTTGCCGAGGAACTCGGCAACGGTCTTGGCGATTCCGGCACCCGTCAGACCGTAGTGCGCAAAGACCTCGGGGCTCGTGCCGGTGATGACCGGCGCGTCGGGCAGAGAGAGGCACTTGACCGGACGCGGGCAATGCTCGCCCACCACCTGCGCGACCATAGAGCCCAGGCCGCCGAAGGGGCTGTGCTCCTCGACGGTCACGACGGCGCGCGTGGCGCCGGCGGCCTCAATTACAGCCTCGGCGTCGAGCGGCTTGACGCAATACATGTCGAGCACCGTTGCCGAGATGCCCTGCTCGGCCAGCAGGTCGGCGGCGTCCACGGCATGGCGGACCATCTCGCCGGTAGCGACGAGCGTCACATCGGTGCCGCGGCGCACCCAGGTGGCGCGATCCATCTGGAACGGGCACTCATCCTCGGTGTACACGTCCTCGACCGGGTTGCGGCCCACGCGGATGTAGGCCGGCTTGTTGTCGGCGACCAGGGCCCGTACGAGCTTGGCGGTCTGGAAGCGGTCGCTCGGCAGGTACACGCGCATGTTGGGAAGCGCGCTCATGGCGGCGATATCCTGCGCGGAGTGATGGCTCATGCCCAAGGCGCCATAGGACACGCCGCCAGAGATGCCGATGAGCTTGACATTGGTGTTGGAGTACGAGACGTCGACCTTGCACTGCTCATACGAGCGCGTGGTCACAAAGGACGCCGGCGAGGCGGCCCAGGCCTTCTTGCCGCACGAAGCCATGCCGGCGGCGATGCTCACCAGGTCCTGCTCGGCGATGCCGACCTCGACGGACTGCTGGGGATACTGATCAAAGAACGGCGTGAGCGATGCGGAGCCGCGGGAGTCGGAGCACAGGACGACGATATCCTTATCGGTCTTCGCGGCCTCGAGCAGCGTGTCGCAGATAACCTTGCGATTGGCGATCTTGTTAGCCATTGATGGCCTCCTTATGGGCAGCGAAATCGGCGATGATCTGGGCATATTCCTCATCGTTGGGCAGGTGATGGTGCCAGGCGGCCTTGTCCTCCATAACGGGCGAGCCATAGCCCTTCACCGTGTTGAGGATGATGACCGTGGGCTTGCCGCAGGTCTCGGCCGCAAGCGTCAGCGCGGCGTCGATGGCCCGGACGTCGTTACCCGGAATGGAGAGCACGTTCCAACCGAAGGCGGCCCAGCGCTCCTCCTGCGAGTCCTGTTTCATAACGTCCTCGGTGCTGCCGCTGATCTGCAGGCGGTTGCGGTCCACGAGCGCGCACAGGTTATCGAGCTGGTAGTTGCCGCCGCTCATGGCGCCCTCCCAGACCGAGCCCTCGGCAAGCTCGCCGTCGCCCATGATGGTGTAGACGCGGTAGTCGCGGCCGTCCATCTTGCCGGCGAGCGCCATACCCACGGCCACGGGCAGGCCGTGACCCAGCGAGCCCGAGTTCATCTCGATGCCCTTGAGCTTGTTGTTGGGGTGGCCGATGTAGGGGCTGCCGAACTTGGAGAAGCGGGCCTTGACGTCATCGAGGTCAAGATAGCCCTCGTGGCAGAGCACCGCGTAGTAGGCCTCCATAGCATGGCCCTTGGAGAGCACGAAGCGGTCGCGATTGGGATCGTCGACGGTCTCGGGCGAAATGTTGAGGTGGTTGGCGTAGAGGGTCATGAGGGCGTCGATCACCGACATGTCGCCGCCGATGTGGCCGCCGGCGCCAGCCATGATGATATCGACGCAATCGCGGCGAAGGTCCCAACGCAGGGACTCAAGCTCTTCGATAGTTGCCATTTCTACTCTCCTCGCAGGTAAGCTTTAACGTCTTCTTCGATGGGGTCGTACAAATCGGGGGCAATGCCCAAGTACTTGCACGCCTCGTAGAGCACCGGCACCACGTTGGCGTGAATAGCGACGCAGTGGTGGATGTAGGGACCCTCGACGATCTTGGCCTCGAGGCGCTTGAGGTTGTCGACCTCGACCCACAGGTAGGTGCCCATGCCGGCCGGGCCGTCGATGCCGCGGGCGTTGCCCAGCAGCAGCGAGTACTCGCCGTTGTCGCCGTCAAAGCGGGCAAGGGTGAGGTCGCCGTGTTTAGCCTCGGCCGTCAGCGCGCCGGGGTGATCGAAAGCCAGTGGGTAGGTGAGCTTGGGCTTGACGGCCGCGCAGCTGCAGGGCCAGGGGCCGCAATGCTGCAGCAGCTCGCCGTTCTCGTTATCGGGATGGCGCACGGTCCAGTCGGCGAACATGCCACGGTGACGGCCCAGGTCGGCAGCCTCGACCATCAGTGCGGTGATGGCGCCATGGATATCGGTCTCGCATACGATAGGGATGCCCATCTCGTTGAGGATGGCGTTGGCGGCGCAGGGCATAATGCCCAGCTCGTCCTGCAGAGCGTTCCAGCACTGAATGGCACCGGCGTTGCAGCCGTACTTCTCGACCAGGCGCTTCATGGCAATGGCAAGACCGGCGACCGCGGGAACCTTGTCCTCGGGGATGCAGATCTCAAAGCTGTCGTTGATGTGGGCAAGCATGGCGGCCATGGCCTGCTCGTCGGCCTGGGCGTCGCGCACGGCCTGGACAAGCTCGGTCATGGGGATAGGCGAAAGCTGGATGTTGAACTTCTCGAGCAGCTCGCCCTCGTTGCACATGGTCGACCAGAAGTCGAACGGACGGGTGGCCATCTGCAGGATGCGGGCGTGCTTGAAGGTCTTGACCACGTTGCACACGGCCAAGAAGTCCCAAACGCCGCGCTCGAACTCGGGGTCGGTCAGACGGCAGTTGGTCATGTAGGTAAAGGGAACCTGGAAGCGGCGCAGGACCTTGCCGGTGGCGAACAGGCCGCACTGGCTATCGCGCAGGCGCGTGCCGTCGGGCTCGGGGCGCTCGTCGCGCGGACCCCACAGCAGCACGGGCAAGCCGAGCTCGCGGGCAAGGCGAGCGCAAACGTACTCGGTGCCAAAGTTGGCGTGGCACAGCATAATGCCGTCGACGCCCTCGGCGCGGAACTTCTTGACGATAGGCTCGATATGGCTGTCGTCGAACAGCAGGCCCTCGTCATTGATGTCGTCGATATCCACGATGTCGACGCCGATCTCGCGCAGGCGATCAGCCGTCAGGCCGCGATACTTGATTGCGTCCGGCGCGCTAAAGATACTGCGGCGCGTGGGCACAAAGCCGAGCTTGATCTTGTCCATGTACGTCCTCCCCTAATTACATGTTCAGTAAACAGACGTGTGTTTCGTTTTGTTCTGTTTACTAAATGTTTTACTCTTTTGTTTAGAAGTTTAACGCGCAAGTCCCGTAAACGGTAGAGAAATGAGCCTAAACGGTATGTAAACAATCTGAACATACAAGAGGACAAAAAGAGGGCCCTGAAGGACCCCCTTTTGGATGGCGTTATTTTTGCTGCCCTAGCGCGCTTTGGCGCACTGCGAACGAAGCCGTCTTCGCCTAGATCTCGCGCACGCTTTGGCGCTCGACAAAATAGGTCGATACGGCCGTCTTGCAGGTATAGCTCTTGGGATTGCGGATGTTGCCCACCAGGCGGCGTACCGCGATCTCGCCCACCTCGTGCTTGGGAACGTGCACCGTGGTGAGCGGCGGGTTGGAGAAGGCGCCCAGAGATAGGTCGTCAAAGCCGATGATCGAGACATCCTCGGGAACACGTATGCCGTGCTCGTTCAGCGCGCGCATGGCGCCTACGGCGAGCACATCGTTCTCGGCAAAGAAAGCCGTCGGCAGGTCGTCGCGCGAGGCGCTGTCGAGCCATGCGCCCATGTCGAGATAAGCGCCCTCGAGCGTGGTGCCCAGCGTAACGCGCCATGTCGGGTTGGCCTCAAGGCCCGCATCCTCAAGCGCTTGGCGATAGCCGCGCTCGCGATCCTTAAAGTTGCGGATACGAAGGTCGCCCGCCAGATAGCCGATTTGCTTGTGACCTTTCTCGATGAGGTAATCCACGGCACGCAGCACCGAATCGGTATTGGCAATGACCACGGCATCGAAGTACTGGCGGTCGCTCCAGCCATCGAGCACAATCAGGTGGGCGGCCGCGTTAGCGAACAGAGCGTAGTCCTCCTCGCCCAACTCCGTACCCATTAGTACAATAGCGGCGGCCGGATCGGCAATCAGGCCCTCGACCTGCGGGCGCACGGCGTCCAGGTCGCTAAAGTCGAGCGAGACAAAGCTCGTGCTCATGCCGTGGCGACGCGCCTGGCGCTCCACGCCCTCGATAACCGCGGGATGGAAGGTACTCTCGTCCAAGATGGCGCCCGTCTTGCGCGCGAGCACAAACTGAATGCTCTCGAGCTGCGTCGACTGCTGGTAGCCAAGCGACTGTGCGCACTCCAAGATGACCTTGGCGGTCTCTTCACTCACGCTGCGCTTGCGGTTGAGCGCGTTGGACACGGTCGCAGGCGAAAAGCCGGTGATGCGGCTGATCTCGCGAACACTTGCTTTGGCCATTGTTCCCCCTAGCAACGGCCGTGGCGGAGCATCGAGACTCGATGGCTCGGCAAATAAACGGCCGCAAATTCAATCTAAACAGAGTAGTAAATGTTTATGAGCTAGTTTAGCCTGTTGTCAAGTAAAGTGGCCCGACTATTCCCCCAACGGGCACATTTACTCGGTAGCTAAAAAAGCCCCGTCCCAAATTGGCTACATGGGACGGGGCGTGAAAATCACTTAGCCAAGAACACGGGCCATGCGCGTCTTGAACTCGGACAGGAAGCGCGGGACATCCACGGTCAGTGCCACAAGCGCGCTCTTGTCCGGATCGGACAGGCGGTGCTCATCGCAAATGGTGCGACCGCGATACTCGCCCAGCAGATCAACACGCAGATTGCAGCCGAGCGCACCTACGAGCGTGGGGTCGATCGCCACGGCAACGGCTAGCGGATCGTGCAGCGCACAACCACCCAGGTAGGGTGCGTTCATCTCGTACGAACCAATGTAGTGCTCGACCATGCTCGCGAATGCGCAGCCCGCCATGGTGCCCGAGCCCGTCCAGCCGGCAATGTCGCGACGCGTAAGCACCACGCGATGCGTCACGTCCAGGCCCACCATGGTGAGCTTGCGACCCGAGCGCAGCACGGCATCGGCCGCCTCGGGATCGCTTGCCATGTTGGCCTCGGCACCCGCACTCACGTTACCGGGCACGGTCAGGGCACCGCCCATCACCACCACGCGGCCGATAGACATCACCGCCGCCGCATCGCGCTCCAGGGCAAGCGCCAGGTTGGAGAGCGGGCCGGTCGCTACGTAGACCAGATCGGGGCCATAGGTGCGCGCAGCATCGATCAGATAATCGACCGCAGCGTTGCCATCAGCAGACGTCGCCCCCACCGGCTCGTAGGGCGACGCGGGCACGCTCGCGCCGCCGATGCCGTTCTTGCCGTGAATGAGCGCGGTGGACGCCGGCGGCGTATAGGGCTCAGTCGCCTGCAGAGGACGGTCGGCACCCAGGTACACCGGCACCTCGGGACGACCCAGCAGATCGAGCACCGCCAGACAGTTATGTGCCGACTGGTCGACGCGCACGTTGCCAAAACATGTGGTAATGCCCACAAGTTCCACCTCGGGGCTCGCGATGGCATAGGCAAGCGCCATCGCATCGTCCACACCCATATCCAGATCAAGGATCAGCTTCTTGATTGCCATTGTTCTACTCCGCTTCTCCGTCTTGTACTAAATCGT
>URNU01000059.1 GCA_900549275.1 uncultured Collinsella sp.
TCGCTCTTGGGCTCTTCCTTATCAACGGAGAGGGTATAGAACGTGCCCGTCGCGTCGGAAGAAGTGCGCGCGCGGTAGTACGCGCCATCGACCTTGGCGCCAGCCATCTTCGCGAGTTCGGCCTGGCTCTTGTCCTTGACCTCGTCATCGGCGAGCTTGACCCAAGCGCCGTCCTTGTCCTCCTTGGCCTCATCGGCCTTCACGCCCACGGTTTCACTCAGCCACGGCTCGACGTAGGCCTTCTTGCTAGCGTCCACAAACTCGGTGAGTTTGACCGACGCCGCTCCGCCCGCGCCCACCGTGCAGTGGTATTCACGGTTGTTATGAGCAGTGTCCACGAGTGTGAGCTGCGTACCCTCGGGCAGCGTGGCACCGAAGGTGATGCTCTTGTTGAGCGGGCCCATGGAGCCGCCGGCTTCGAGCAGCGTGTTCCAGCCGTATTCGACCGCCTCGCCCCGAGCGCTACCATAGGTCCAGGTAAGGTAGCCGGTCATGGTGTCGCCGCTGCTCACAAGCACGTGCTTGTCGTATTTTGTCGCATAGTCGGCAGCCTTGAAGTTCGCACCTTCGGAGTAGGTGGCGGTAAAGTCGATCTCGAGCATGCGCTTAACGATGATGGGCACCTGCACGCGGTAGCTCTGGCCGGCCTCTCTAAAAGTGACCGTGAGCAGCGTGAAGCGGCCCCGCTCGTTGTCCCAGTCGGTACTCGCGCGGAATACCATGGAGCTCGTGCCGTTGTTGAGCACCTTGAGCGTGGGCGTTTGCGAGGCGATTGCGTCCTTGACGAAGGCGCCGTTATCGGCAAGCGAGAAGACCTCGGCGGTGGCGGTCACGTGCTTGGCGCTGCCGTTGAGGCGGCGGGCATCGGAAAAGCCGCCGTTAGTCACGATGTTCAGATACTTCTCGACCGTCGTCGTGTCGTTGCCGGGAATCATGAGTACAGGGAAGTCGGTTGCAACCTTCTTGCCCGAAGTAACGTTGTTGGTATTGAAAGTGCTCTTTGAGCTGTCCGGACTGTAGGTTTTCTTGTTTTGGTACGTGCCGTCATCATTGATGCCGCTGATGTTGGTGTAGGTGTAGCGGCCGGGAACGCGGGCACCCGCTTGGCTTTGGATGGTCGTCGCGGTGTCAATGGCGGCGCCGTCGCCAAAGAGATAGCGATCAGTGGTGTCGCCGTTGGAGGCACGCACCGCCAGCGTGCTCACGGGGCTCGTGGTCACGTACGGACTCGTTGCCGTGGTAGCAGTATCGCCTGCGCCGTAGAGCGTTTTGTTCTCGTTGGGCGCGGCAGCCGTGCCGTTGTAGTCGCCGAAGGCAATATAAGTTTTCCTGTTTACGGCGGCCGTATTGGTCGTGTAAACCATCGGCGGCAGGTCACTTGTGGTCTTGCCGGCGCCGGGCTTAACGTTCACGCCCGCTGCGGAGAGGCTGTACTTATTATCTCCTGTGTCAACCTCACCCAAGAGCACACCCTGCTTAGAGCCGGATTTGTAGGTGTTGCTGTCCATGAGCACGTTTACCAGATGGAACTGGCCGCGCCCGTCGCCCATAATGCCGCCGTTGGACCTTTCGCTAAACGTGGTGTTGGATACCTTTGTGTTGGTGACGTCGATGACGACGGATCCGCTGTTACTCGCATTATTCGCGCCCAGCAGACCGCCGCTCCAGTTACCCTTAATCGTAGCGTTCTCGATCGCGATGTTGTTGCAGGCTATATTCACATTGCTGAAGAAGTAGCCGATAAGCCCTCCCGAGCATTTGCCGGTGCCGGCGATGCTGACATTCTTGACATTGCAGTCGTCGAACCAGTACTTGTTGAGGCTACCGCTACTCGTAACCTCACCAATCAGGCCGCCCGCATTGTAGATGCTATTGTTCGTTCCGGTCTCATCGCCGATGACGGCGTTCTCGGTGCCGACTCTGCCATCAATGCGCACGTTGCTCATAGAAATAACGCCGCCACGGGCGCGTCCGACCACGCCGCCGGCGCCCATATGGTCATCGGAGTTCGACCCGGTGGCTAGCACGTTTACCCCAGAGATGACTGCCGTGCTCGACGGGACTACCTCGGTGGTGCCGATTTTGGTGTTGACCGAGATATCGCTTCTTTCGACATAGCCGAGCACGCCGCCCACGTAGGGCACTGTCCCTGTGGCAGTTATGGTCGAGTTTTTGCCAACGGTCCTTTCACTCACCCCTGTGTCTGCGGTTGTCCACACGCCGCACGCCGAGGCGACCGTACCCACGTAGCCGCCGACATACTTCTCACCCGTGACGTTGAGGCCAGCGTATGAGCAGTCATAGAGATACGCGGGGGCCTGCGTGCCGGAGCCAAAATTGACCATATAGGTCATGTCGTTATCCGTCCTTCGGCTGGCGCGGCCCGAGCTGCCAAGAAGCCCTCCTACGCTCTTAGCACCCGACACGGTGCAGTTCTTCATCTGCACGTTGCGGTAGACGCCGCGCGTGCCGCCGTCATAGTTGGCCGTTGCGCCCGCCAAAAGACCGGTGCCGATAAGGTCGTTCGATGCCGGTCCCGAGGCAATGCTACCGTTGGCGTCTTTGTACGTGAGCGATACGTTGCAGTTACTAAAGGTGAGGTCTTTGACTTGTGCGTCGCCGTTCGCGGTGACGCTGGGGGCGACATAGCTTGAGGTGAACATCACAGTACTGAACAGGCCACCCACGCCCGAGACCTTATAGTCGTCATCGGCATATTCGACGACGCCGTAGGCGGCGCCTTTGGTACCCACCGTAATGGTGGCCCCGTTGCCGTCGATCGTGGCCACGTGCGGCGTGATGCGGTCGCGGTCGGTGAACTTCTGGTTGGAGTCGCAGGCGCTGGAGTAATAGCGGCCGTTGAGGCCCACGTATCCCGTGCCGTAGCCAGTCATATCGTAGGTGCTATTTTCTTTGAACTCCAGGCTCATGCCGATCGATTTTGATGCACACACGTAGCCCGTTTCGTAGCTGGCAGCGTAGAACGCCACCAGGTAGGGCGAATTCACATCGTCATCATGGTCGAGCGGACCGTGCCACCCCTGCTTGCCGGGGGCCTTCTGATCGTCGTTTTTGGCGATTTCGAAATCGCTGGCAGCACTCGCAGGCTTGCCCACGTTTGCGTAGTCAGCATTCCGCACCTTGCCATATTCCTTGTTGCCAAACAGGTAACCGCATATTGCCGGGTCTTGCGAATCGCTGCCCCAGTACGCCTTGGAGCCGCGAAACACGCCGTTATTGTCGTAGTCGGTATGTGCCGCGCCAGCACCCGCACCCGAGCTGATGATGGCCGAGAGCACCAAAAGGCCCTGGGCGTTTTCGACCGTAGTCACGGGCGCCTCGGCGTTAGTGCCGAGGTATTTCAAGTCGGTGCCCGTAGTGGTGACGCAGGAGGTTCCCTTGTCTTTAAGCTCGTTAATCTTGTAGTTAGCGTCACCGTTTTCAACCTTACAACCCTCGCTAAAGGCATAGCCATCAATCACGCGACCGACGTAGGGATTGTTGTAGAGATCAAAGTTGCCCTTTCCCAGACCACGAGATTTGTCACCAGTTCCAGCACGCCAGGAAGATTTTCCGCTTTTGTCCATATTGCGGAAGATCACACCGCCGCCCGCAATGGCACCGACGTAGCCGCCAATGGGAACAAGATGCGGCTTGTCGCCACCGCCCGTGACGGTAAATCCCGTTGTAGGGTTTTCGGTCGTCGTCTCATTAACGGCCACGTGATCGATAATGTTATCGCCGCCAAGAATGCAGCCGATAACGCCGCCGAAAAACGCCGTCGGGACGCCGTCCGCATCCTTCTCAGAATAAGTAATAGTCGCGTGCGCATTCACATAGTTGATGTTGAGATTGCGCACCACGCTGCCATAACTATAGGGAATGAGGCCGCGAAGCTCGCCCTTGTTGTTTTTGATCTCAATTGTTGCAGGCTCAGAGGACTTAGGGTCGCCAACAATAACGCCGCGGAACGGGTTTGCCTTATTGCCAAAGCCGCCAAATGAAGCCGCATCGACGGTAATCTTATTGCCCTCAGGAGGCTCAATGCTGTAATACGCACTTTGTATATAGCGGTGCATGGTTTCGTCGCTCAGCGTCTGCGCGGGGTCGGTCGTATCGCCGACCTTCCTCTCCCATTTTTTATCAGTACCTTTTGCCTGCTTATAGACGTACGTAACCTCATTGTCGGCCGAATTGCTGTTGCGGCGAGTGCAAAGCACGCTCTGTTCTGCGGCAATGGTGACTTCCCAGCCATCCAACGCCACACTATTGTTGATGTAGTTGGCGATGGCGTTCATCTCCGTCGCGTCCTTAACGGCATACGGATCGCCATATGTGCCGCATCCCTCTACCAGCTTTGGAATGCGCTGGTTGACTTTAATTTCATGATATTGGACGCCGCTCTCAGTGGCCTTTCCCTTATAAACATAAGGAAGATAGCCACCAAACCAAGGCCTGACGTCACCGTCCTTCTTACCATCAACCGTCACATAGCCGATAACGGCGCCATACGTCGCTTCGTCGTAATACCAAAGCTGCTTGTCCGGGTACTCCGTACTCCCATCAATCTCAGATCCGTATGTCACCTTGCCTGCATCGGCATCGGCCTTAGTAAAGGTGTAGTCCGCAGAACCCGTGCTCGTGCTTCCGTAGCCAAAACTCTCCAGCAGGCTCGCATGGGTGAAGATCGTATTGTTCTTTTGGCTGGGCAAGTTGATTTGCTCAAACTTCGCCGTCACCTGATCGGCCTCACTGCCTACACCAAGCTTTCCGAACAGCGACGTAGCCGCCTTGGTGCCACTCGTGTACCCAGTAGCCTTGATATTCTTCGCGTTCAGGCTCACGTACTTCTGCATCTCGTTGATGAGCAGAGGCATATAGGCGTTAGCGTCCGTGGCGCTGTTGGCGCCGTCGACAATCAGATTGTTGAGCGTAAGACCATCAATTGAGATCTTTCTAATCTTGGTGCCATTGCCGTCGCTGGACCCACACACGTAGCGGCACACGAGCGCGCCCGATGAGCTTCCGCCCGCGCCAATAGCGTCAGTAGAGCTCTTTCCGTCATTGATAACGGGCCCAACGGTACCACCCAAAGTGACGTTGCTTACTGTGAGATCGCCGTCTGCCACCGTTTGAAAAAGGCCGCAGTGCATGTTCTCGTGCTGGGTGGCATCGGAGTTTAGCTTGTTGCCATTCTGCTCGGCCTTGATCTTGGAGTAGTAGAAGGTGATAACCGCATTATTAACCGTCACCTCTCCGATCGGTTGAGTGGGATAGTAGCTGTAGCCGGCCAAATCGATTGTGCCGGTTATGGTTATGGAACCATCAAGCCCTGTCGTACCATCGGGAACGATTGTCGAACGAATACCGGCGGGAGCATAGCAGAAAGCAGACCATAAGAGCAGCTTGTCCGCCGTATTGATTTGGCCGCCGCTAAAGCCGCCTTTACACCTATCATAAGCTCTGTCGAGGTTGTAGAAATAGCGGGTATTGCCATTCGTTTTGTGACTTTGGCCGAAAGTCGAGCGGTTCTGGTAGCTGTTGCCATTTGTGGCATCGCCGTCCATGTCCAGCTTGTCATTCCGTGTGCGCAGCGAAACGACCGCGTTGCAGTCGGCGTCCATGAGTTTGCTGCCTTTGTTTGGTTTTACACCGCTGCCAACCCATTCATCGAAAGACGTTACGCCCGGTGCAACGATGGCCCCCTCGCCGCTGGGCACCCTATAGGCGGTCTCCCAACAAGCCCTGTCCTCCAAGTACAGACCTATGTAGTTCTCGACGCCATATGTCGTCTTATTATCCACCTTGCAGCCACGACAAACTAGAACGCCGAGCGTCTTGGCAACGTCCGCGTTAATGGTTACGCCCGAAAGGTCGATGGCGTAGTCATTGATGATCCAGTGGCCGCTAGCAGCGTATACAAGACCGCCGAGCTCAGTAGAGCCATCTGCAGTCACGGTCGTGTTGTTGGAAGTTTTTAGGGCGTAGGTGCTGTCGCTGGTATTCGCAGCAGTATCGCCAATGGTGACGATGGCGTTGCCCCAGCTGTAGCCCAGAAGACCACCGGCGCCGTTGAGCTTGTCGCCGTTCTTGCCCACGGTCATAGCGAATTCACTAAAGCTAAGACCGGTAATGTTAACGTTCTTCTCGTTCGATCCCTGCACAATGCAGCCGATAAGACCACCGACTTGGGCAATCTTGCCGCCGGCGCAATCGCCGGTTTTGATTTTGCCGCCGACTTCGAGGCCCGTAACATTGAATGTCGAGGTATAGTCGCCCACGTAGCCGATGGCGCCGCCAATGCGCATATTGCCATTAAGCGTTTGAGCTTTAGTGATGGTCGCCTGGGCCTTGCTGTTGCCCTCAAACACAACCGTAGAAGCCGCCGACACGCTGCCCGCAATACCACCAATGTTCACGTCATTGGCAAACGTATCATCGCACGCAATATTCGTTTTGCACGTTACGCCAGACAATGACAGGTTGCCGACGATGGCACCCGCAAGCGACCCGGCATCGATAGCCGAACCGTTATCGAACTTCATGGAGCCAGCGATTGTGACGTTGGAGATGGCTGCGCCGTTGACGGCCGCGAACAAGCCCAAGCGGCCGTGGCGGTAGATTTTGCCGTTGCCGGCACTGGTATCATCGGAAACAATCTTGCTATCGCCACGCATGCCGTAAGGCTCGCCCACTGCCAGGCTTATGGCGTGACCGTTGCCGTTAAGTGTGGCGGTAAAGCTATGGCTGTTTTCATCAACGCCGTTGATGTTAAGGGGAATCCGGTCTTTGGTAAGGCCGGTAAGACCTGTGCCGGAAAGGTTGATGTCTGCAGAGAGTGTGATGTTCGCCGAAGGAACCTGGGAGGCGAAATTGCTATTCGTAACGCCCTCCACGGCGGAGAAGTACCCGCTCGTTTGCCAGGTAATCGCCAATTTTGCGAAATCGTTGATGTTTGCCAGCGCAAAGGCTTCGCCAGTTTTTACGAGGTTCGAATCAAAGCTCCACTGGTGAGAATCGTTGATGGTGATGAGATTATCGCCCAGCTTGCTGCCCAGGCGAATGACCTGACCGTAGCTGTAGACGTCATCAATATTGACCGGAGTGGTGGGGCGCTTGTATTGCCATTTCGTGATATCGCCTGCGGTGGCACCGCCGTCGCTTCCGCTGCCCGCGGCAAAAATGAGTGAGTTGAAGTTCTCATAGACTAGCTGCGCGGTGTGATCATTTTCCACGAAGGTGGCATGCGACAGGTCAGTGATACCGCTGAACTTGACGATGCCGAGCCACGACGACCCAACGACTCCGGCAAAGCCGCCGTTTGCGCCGCCGATAGTAGCGCCGCTGGCGGTTTTGACCGTTAGGCCGCGCACTTCTAGAACGTTGTTTGTGTCCACGACGCCCACGGCGCCGCCGTATTTGCCATTTGCACTGGCGTACCCCGAGGTTGAGCATGTCACCGTTGCGCCACTGATGACCACAGCGGACACGTTGGCACTCCCGCCGCCTTCGCCAAGGTAGCCTACTAGGCCGCCTGCGTAGGTGAGTTTGCCGTTGGAGCCCACGCCGAACGACACCGCAGTATCACCCTGCAC
>URNU01000060.1 GCA_900549275.1 uncultured Collinsella sp.
TACCTCGGTGCCGGCAAGACCACGCTGCTCAACCACATCCTCGCTAACGACGGCGGTATCCGCGCCGCCGTGATCGTCAACGATATCGGCGAGATCAACGTCGACGCCAGCCTTATCGCCGACGGCGGCCTTTCCGAGACCGATGACCTCATCCCGCTCACCAACGGCTGCATCTGCTGCACGCTTTCGGACGACCTTGCCAACCAGCTGCAGGGCATCGCCGATTCGGGCAACTTCGACTACATCATCATCGAGGCCTCGGGCATTTGCGAGCCCATCCCCATCGCCTACACCATCTCGAGCTTCTGCGACGAGGCCAAGGTGGGCGGCGAGCCCAAGCTCGCGCTCGACAACATCGTGGCCGTGGTCGACTGCGCCCGCATGTACGACGAGTTCAACGGCGGTCGCGACCTGCTGGCCGAGGATATCGACGAGGACGACATCGAGAGCCTGCTCATCCAGCAGATCGAGTTCTGCTCCACGTTGATCCTCAACAAGACCGATACCGTGAGCCCTGAGCAGATCGCCGAGCTCAAGGCTATCGTGCGCAGCCTGCAGAAGGACGCCGTGATCGTCGAGGCCCAAAACGGTGAGGTCCCCATGGAGGAGCTGCTCGATACTGACCGCTTCGACTTTATGCGCGCCTACAACTCCGCCGCCTGGATCGAGGCCATGGAGCATCCCGAGGAGCACGACGACCCCGAGGTGCTCGAGTATGACATCGAGACCTTTGTGTACTCGCGCCGCAAGCCGTTTGACCTGAAAAAGTTCACCGATTTTGTTGAGCAGGAGTGGCCCGACGAGGTCATCCGTGTCAAGGGTCCGCTGTGGCAGACCGGCGATCCGGACATGTGCTACATGTTTGAGCAGGCCGGCCACCAGATGCGCCTGATGGAGAACGGTCTGTTCGTTGACTCCGCGCCCGAGGGCGAGAAGCAGAAGATCATCGACGAGAACCCCGAGATCATGCAGATTTGGGACGACGAGACGGGCGACCGCATGACGAGCCTGTGCATCATCGGCCGTCACATGGACAAGGATGCGCTCATCGCTGCCCTCGATGCCTGTCTGACCGACTGGCACCGCGCCTAGGTTTATCCAAGCGGGCATTTTCCTGCCTACGTAACCGCCAAACCACCACGAAGGTGCCCTTCGTGGTGGTTTTTCGTTCTGAGCCAAGGAGATTCATGTTCAATATCGTGCTGTATGCGCCTGAGATTCCGGCCAATACGGGCAATATCGGCCGTACCTGCGTGGTCACCGGCGCCCACCTGCATCTGGTGGAGCCGCTGGGCTTTTCGCTCGACGACAAGACGGTACGTCGCGCCGGCCTGGGCTACTGGCAAAACTTGGATGTGACGACCTATGCCGGCTGGGAGGATTTCCTTGCGCGCAACGGCCTCTCCCCCGCCGATGGCCGCCTGCATCTGCTGACCAAAAAGGCACGCCGCACCTATGCGCAAAGCACCTACCGCGACGGTGACTATTTGGTCTTCGGCAGCGAGAGCTCGGGCATTCCCGAGGAGCTACTCGCTGCAGCGCCCACGTGCTGCGAGCGCATCCCGATGCTGCGCGATTGCGATTCGCTTGACAACGCCGAGGCATGGGAAGCCCACGAGGAATCGCTCGGGCATACCGAGGACGACCACGAAGCCATCCTTCGGCAGGATATCTGCGGCAACTTCGTCAATCCGGACGACTACCGCATCAGCGCACTCAACCTCTCCAACAGCGCCGCCATCGTCCTCTACGAAGCCCTGCACCAGACAGGCTTTCCGGGAATGTGACAAAAGAACTGTCCCTTTGTCACATTCAAGCGCCACGTCGATGACACACACGCCTGATTGATGCTCTAAATAACGAACCATCACTTTTAATCATAATTAACTAAAATAAAATGAAGTTAAACGAAGGTGTGAAAGGAGGGCTTTGTGGAATATCTCGAGAACCCGTTTACCCCCAGTTTTGGTGAGGTTCCTGCCCATCTCGCTGGCAGACAACAGATTATTCGGGATTTGGACCGTGCCTTCTTGAGCCAGCGCAGGCGCCCAGAATTGACCTCGATCTTCTCAGGCGCGCGTGGAACCGGTAAAACTGCTCTCATGTCATCGCTTGCGACAAGGGCGGAATCCCACGGCTGGATAGCCGTAAAGACGACCGCGCTCCCGGGAATGCTTGAGGAAATCGAGTTCGGGGCGAAACGTGCTGCCGGCCATCTTATCGACCCGTCCAACCACTTCGAAGTCACCGGTCTCGGAATTGCACCGCTCGGCAGCATCGAGGTCAATCGCGTTCACGATGCCTCAACCTGGCGTTATCGCATGAGCGACATCATCGACCAGCTCAACGAGGCGGGCACCGGTCTGCTCGTCACGGTTGACGAGGTGGACCCGACACTCGACGAGATGATTCAGCTCGCAGCGACGTATCAGCACTTTGTGACCGATGGGAAACGCGTCGCGCTGCTCATGGCGGGACTTCCCAACAACGTCTCGACGTTGCTGAACCACAAGACGGTCTCGTTCCTTCGCCGCGCCCAACAATATCATCTGGGTCGCATTGCCGACTATGACGTACGCGAGGCCTTAATTCGCACGATCCAGGAAAACGATCGCCTGGCAGATGCTGAAGGAATCGATAGAGCCGTTCGCTCGATCTCTGGTTTTCCCTTCCTATTGCAACTCGTAGGCTACCGTGCCTGGGATCTCACAAGCGATTCGAAGGAAATCTCGTCACGCGACTTTGACCTGGGAATCAAAATCGCGCGCGACGAGATGGACGACCGAATCCTCGCGGCAACCTATCGGGAACTCACTGCAGAGGACAAGCGATTCCTCATCGCCATGCTTGACGATGAGGAAGAATCCACCACCGCTGACCTTGTCGAGCGCCTTAAGCGTTCGCCGCAGCAGGTCTCCCGCTACCGACGCCGCATGATAGATGCCGGCATCATCGGGGAACGAGGACGAGGGCTCGTCGCATTTGAATTACCATTCTTCCGCGACTATCTCGCGGCTCAATGCGTGAAATAGGCATCAATGAGGCAAAGGGGCTGTCCCTTTGCCTCATTGTCTATAGGTAGCGGCCGGTGATGCTCTTGGAGCAGGCCGCGATGTCGCGCGGCGTGCCGGCGCAGACGATTTGCCCGCCGGCGTCGCCACCGCCTGGGCCCATGTCGATCACGTAATCGGCGTTACGGATAAGGTCGAGGTCGTGCTCGATCACGATAACCGTGGCGCCCTTGGCAACGAGGCCGTCGAACACGTTCAACAGCACCTGAACATCGAGCGGATGCAGGCCGATCGTGGGCTCGTCGAACACGAATACGGCGTCATCCTGCACGCGGCCCATCTCGCTCGCAAGCTTAAGACGCTGAGCCTCGCCGCCCGAGAGCGCCGGTGTGGGCTCGCCAAGTGTGAGATAACCCAAGCCCAGGTCGTGCAAGGTCTGCAAGCGCGTCTGAACCTTCTTGAGTCCCACCGTGGCGTCGAGCGCCTCATCCACACTCATGTCCATGAGCTGCGGCAGCGTAAGCAGACTCCCGTCCTTGCCCTCGCGATGGATATGCGAGGCGGCCTCGGCGTAGCGCGAACCACGGCATGCCGGGCAGACGATCTCGACGTCGGGCAAAAACTGCACGTCGAGCGAAATCGAGCCCGTTCCATCGCACGTAGGGCAGCGCAAGGCGCCGGTGTTGTAGCTAAAGGCGCCCGCCTTGTAGCCGGCTGCCTTGGCTTCGGGCGTACGGGCGAAGGCGCGGCGCAGCTCATCATGGATGTCAGCATAGGTCGCTACCGTCGAGCGCACGTTGGCACCGATGGGCGTGGCGTCAATCAGGTTGGCACGCGCAATGCCCTCGGCATCGACCCAACGCACGTGCCCCGGCAGACGCTCGCCAGCTGCCTGCGCCTTAAGCGCCGGGATGAGCGTCTCGAGCACGAGCGTCGTCTTACCCGAACCCGAAACGCCCGTCACCGCGACCAAGCGACCGCGCGGGATATCGACTTCGAGTGGCTTGACGGTATGGATGGTATCGGTCGCCATACGGATATGGCCCTGGTCGAACATTTCGTCGTCAGCCACCTGCGGACGCAAGCGCTTGGGCTCTGCACGCAAAAACGGAGCGATGCGGCTGCCCCGCGATTGCTCGACCTCGTCTACCGTACCTGCAGCGATCACGTTACCGCCGCCTGCTCCGGCAACGGGGCCCATCTCGACCAGGTAGTCGGCTTCCGCCAGTACGCGCGTATCGTGGTCGACAACAACCACCGTGTTGCCGTCGTCCACCAGATCGCGCATCACGCCCGCCAAGCCGTCGACATTGGCAGGATGCAAGCCAATCGAGGGCTCGTCCAGCACATAAAGCACACCCGTCGATCGGTTGCGCACCACGCGAGCAAGCTGAACGCGCTGGCGCTCACCCGTGGAGAGCGTGGCACCGGCGCGATCGAGTGAAAGGTAATCGAGGCCCAGATCGACCAGGCGGCGGGCCGCACCCAAAAATGAATCGCAGATATCCGTTGCCATGGGCCGCATCTCGGGCGGCAAGGATACGGGCACCCCGCGCACCCACTCAATCGCCTCACCCAGCGTCATGGCCGCCGCTTGCGCCAGATTGATACCGCGCACCTGGGGCTGGCGCGCAGCCTCGGAGAGACGCGTGCCGCCGCAATCGCGGCATGCTCCCTCGCGCAAAAAGCGCGCAACGCGTTTTAAGCCCTTATCGTCCTTGACCTTGGCGAGCGCATTCTCGACGGTATAGACGGCGTTGTAATAGGTGAAGTCGAGCGGCGTGGCACCCTCACCGTTTTTGGGAACGTAGAGAATGTGCTTCTTAACCGCCGGACCATGAAACACGATGTCGCGCTCTTGAGGCGTAAGCTGGTTAAACGGCACGTCGGTGCGTACGCCCATCTCGCCTGCCACCTGCTTCATCAGATCCCACATAAGCGTGCCCCAGGGAAGCACCGCGCCTTCGTTGATGGTCTTTGACTCGTCGGGCACCAGGCTCGCCTCGTCCACCTCGCGCATGACACCGGTGCCGCCACAGGTGGGGCATGCACCGCCGCTGTTAAAGGCAAGGTCCTCGGCGCTCGGAGCGTAGAACTCGCGGCCGCATGCGGAGCACGTGAGCGACAGGCCAGCCGCTACGTTAAGGCTCGGCTCCACGCGCGCCCCGCAGTGCGGGCACACGTGATGGGCACAGCGGCTAAAGAGCAGGCGCAGGCTATTGTTGAGCTCGGTCATGGTGCCAAAGGTAGAACGCACGCCCGGCACGCTGGGGCGCTGATGCAATGCGAGCGCCGCCGGCACGTGCAACACCTCGTCCACCTGGGCGTGTTCGGCCTGCGTTAGGCGACGTCGAGTATAGGTGCTGAGTGCTTCCAAGTAGCGACGCGAGCCCTCGGCATAAAGAACCCCCAGCGCCAGCGAACTCTTGCCCGAACCCGACACGCCGGCAATACCCACGAGCTTTCCCAGCGGGATATCAATATCGATGTCCTTAAGGTTATGGACACGCGCGCCACGCACCTCGATAGCCTGCGGGCTCATCTTCTGTTCCGTCACCTTTATCACCCTACTCATGCCATAAAATGCGGTCGCGGATATACTCGCCCAGTATGGGCACGGTAAACCGGACGAGGCCGTATCCAGCAGCCTCGATGACGTGCTCGCGAATCAGGCTTACGCGATATTTACTCGCCCAGCTCTGGGTGCGATCGCAGCGCTCAATGATATCCGCCATGCGAGTCGGTTTGCCCTCGTCAACCGCCATGGCCTCGATAAAAAGGCGCTGTGGACTGCGCAGCCCGTAATACAGAGGCGCGTCAACCGCTTCGTAGAACTCGGAGACGGCATCCGCATGCCCATCCTCGACATCGTGCCTTTCGATGACCTGCGAGCCACGCCGGACAGCAGAGCGCCACATGTAATATCCCACCAGCTGAACCATATAGGGATGCCCCATGCTCTTGTGTGCCGCAAGGTCCGCTGTCTCCGCGTCAACATAAAGACCAGCGTCTTTGACCGTCTGGATATACGAATCGCGCACCTTGGGCAAAGATATCGCCCCCAGCGTACGCTGCTGGGCACGCCGCAAAAACGTCACGCTCGGCTCTTCGAGCAGATCGTCAACCATACTGGGTAAGCCGGCAAAAACAAGCGCAAGGCCGCGCTGGTCGCTATCGGACAAGCCCGTGGCATCCTGGTCTCCGAGCACCTGCTGATAGAGAACGGCAAGAGCCGCCAGTTCCTCGATAGATGCAGATTGCGCCTCGTCAATCGCAAACAGTATGCCCTTGCCTGGGCCGAGCTTCTTGAGGCGTTCGTTGACCAGCCCTCGCAACGTCTCGCCCTTTGCTCGCGCCGCCTCGACCGACATCCGGCCAAACAACGGACCGAATTCCATTGACGTCACAACGGGCCTATTCGAGCGAAGCGCGTCGGCCAAGCGGTCGCATAAGCCAAGCGAAGCGGAATCGGAGACAACCGCCCATCCGCGCTCACTAGCCAAACGCTGTAGCTCCCGCAAGAGAACTGTTTTGCCACAGCCGCGGTTTCCCGTAATGAGCATGAGCCTACCTGGCGCTCCGGCTCCGTTATCGAGCCCTTCCTCGAAATCTTCGATGACCGACTCGCGACCAATGAGTATCGGAGGCCGCTTACCAGCCGTGGGCTTAAAGGGATTTGGATTCATGTCGGCCTCCTCGGATTGGCAAACCCTGGTAATAGTTATACCAACTTGTACCGAGTTATACCAACAGGATGTGACAAAGGAACTGTCCCTTTGTCACATGTGGCCGAAAAACTCGGCATCTGCTGCTCGCCAGGGGCGGAATGTAGCGGGATCGATCTTTACGTGCGCCGCGGCGGGTACGTCGTACCATTTGACCGTGTAACCGGCACCGTGAGAGCAAAAGACCGAATCGGGCGTGTTGGGCAGATCGGCCTCGGGCTCATAGGCGGCCGCCTCGATGACGCGCTCAGCATCATGGCAAGCCGCATAGCCGGCAAACTCTAGGTACAGATGTCCGCGACCACTCGTGTAGGTGGCTACCTCCAGCGCATAATCCTGCACCTCGGATGCCGGCACGCGACCCACAAGCTTCGCCCGGCCCTCCGCCATCGTCGGCGGCTCGTACTCGGCACCCATGCGCGTGACATCCGAGAGCGCCCGGCCCACGCACTCCCCCGGCACCTCGAGCTCAAAGCGATACCACGGCTCCAACAGCACCGCCGCGCCGGCCTCACGCGCCTGCATCAAACCCTGGCGAATCGCGCGGTACGTGGCCTGGCGAAAGTCGCCGCCCTCGGTGTGTTTGGCATGCGCGCGGCCACCTGTGAGCGTAATGCGCACATCGGTGATGGGCGAGCCGGTCAGCACGCCCAGGTGATCACGCTCCATAGCGTTGGTGAGTGCCAGACGCTGCCAGTTAAGATCGAGCTCGTCGGTCGAGGTCACGGTGCCAAACTGTACGCCCGAACCCGCTGGCAACGGCTCCAGGCACAGATGCACCTCGGCATAGTGGCGCAGTGGCTCAAAGTGGCCCACGCCCTCGACCGGCTGCGAAATAGTCTCCTTAT
>URNU01000061.1 GCA_900549275.1 uncultured Collinsella sp.
TAACGGCAGGCGTAGACGCTCTTGCCGTTCATGATGGAGTCGGGGCGGGCAAAGTAGACCTGCTCAAAGATGCAGTTGGCGGACTCTTCGGCTGCGGGCACGCCCTGCTCGGACACCAGGCCCTCGGCGCTGATGCGCAAGATCTCGCCGGGGCGGACATCACGGACATACTCGGCGCCCACGATATCGAGTGCGCACGTCTCGGAAGCAACGACCCAGCCGCCGGCGCGCGTGACATGGACGGCGGAGTCGACCGTCGAGGCACCGTCTTGCGAGGGCAGCTGCGAAACAGAAGCGGCGTCGGCTTGGTCCAAACCCTCGTCCACGAGCTTGCCCAGCACCAGCGGACGAATGCCGTGCGGGTCGCGGAAGGCGTAGAGTGCCTGCTCGTTGATGAGTGTCATGGCGTAGCCGCCGCGCACGAGCTCCATGGTCTTGCGAATGCCCTCGCGCAGGTGGCCCGTACGCTGGGTGAAGTAGCCGATAAGCTTGGTCGCGACCTCGGAATCCGAATTGGAGAGGAACGGCACGCCCAGCTCGATCAGCTGACGGCGCAGCTCGTCGGTGTTGACCAGAGTGCCGTTGTGAGCAAGCGCGATGATGACGCTGTTGATGGTAGAAAGATGCGGCTGCGAGGCTTCCCAACTCTTGGCGCCGGCAGTGCCATAGCGCACGTGGCCCACGGCCAGCTGGCCGGAGAGCGTCGACAGGTCAGCGTTGGAGAACACGCGATCGAGCAGTCCCAGGTCTTTACGAACCATAACCGTGCCGCCATCGCCCACGGCGATTCCCGCCGATTCCTGGCCGCGATGCTGCAACGCGCGCAGACCAAAGTACGTCAGTCGAGCCACATCGCGATCGGGTGCCCACACACCAAAGATGCCACATTCCTCATGCAGCTGGTCGGAGTCCGGATCATACGTCGACATGGTCGTCACCTGTCCCGCGGCACGCTCGGCCGCGCGGATGGTTTCTTGAGACATGGCATCCCCTCAGAGCCTCGTTATTTGGCGTTACCCGCCCTATTATACGCACGGCAAGACAAGCACTCCCGCGCATGAGCAGCGCTTTTTAAAAGCCCACCGAGCTTATAATCCGTTTTGCGGCCAAACATTTTATTGGGCAACCCATGCTCGAGGCCGGCGATCCCACGTACTTCCGTCGCGGCGCATCTCGCCCACCGTTAGGGCTTACATTGCTGCAATTGGGACGTTCGTCCTGTCTTTTAGCAGGTCGGCGGCGTATCCTGTAACCTAGGACAAAACGAGAAAGGTTCTGTATGGATCGAAACGAGCTCGACCCCAGCGTCCCCAGCGCCACGGAGGTCAAGAAGATCCCCCTCATCATTAAGGTGTACGCCGCCCTGTGCATCCTGTCCGGCGTGAGCACGCTCCCGTCAGTCGCCGCCTTTATGTGGCAGGTCATCACCGCGCTCATCAACGGCAACGCCGCCACCAAGCTCGGCGACAACACGCTCGTCGCGGTCGGCCTTATCGTCGCCGGCATCATGCTTTCGGCGGCGAGCGCGGTCATCTTAATCATCTTCGGCCTGGACCTTATCAAGAACCAGCGCCGCAACGCCGCGCGCCTGTCCTATATCCTTATCGCATTTACTGTCGTTGAGCTTTTGGTCGACGTGATGCTCCAGGGTATCGGGCCGTTCTTGCTGCGCCCCGCCATCCAGCTCGGCATCCTCATCGCGCTTTCGGCCACCGTTGACCCCACGCTTCGTCAGGAGCGCGAACTGCAGCGCCGCCTGCAGGAGATGCTCGATCGCGACGCCGCCGCCGAGGGTATGCTCGGCCGCGATGAGACCGGAGAAGGCTACATCAAGCTCAACTACTTCAACCTGTTCTGGGTATTCTTTGTCTGCTGCGTACTCGGCCTGATCTTGGAGGACATCTGGCATATGACGGTCGATGACCCGGGCGTCTACCAGAACCGCGCCGGCATGCTGTTTGGCCCCTTCAGTCCCATCTACGGATTTGGCGCCGTACTCATGACCATGGTGCTCAACCGCTTCTACAAAAAGAACCCCATCGTTATCTTTTTGGTGAGTGCCCTGCTTGGCGCAAGCTTTGAGGTGTTCGTGGGCTGGTTTATGCAGACCTCGTTCGGTGTGGTCTCGTGGAGCTACTCGCATATGAAGCTCTTTGGCATGCCCGATCCGCTCGCCGTGCTTACGGGCGGACGCACCTGCACGGGCTTCGCCTGCCTGTGGGGCCTGGGCGGACTCATCTGGATCAAGCTGCTGCTGCCCAGATTGCTCAAACTCATCAACATGATTCCCTGGAAGAGCCGCTACTCGGCCACCGTCATCTTTACCATCATCATGCTGGTCGACGGCGTCATGACGCTGCAATCGCTCGACTACTGGTACCAGCGTGTCAACGACACCGTCAACGATATTCCCGTTGCGCAGTTCTACGGCAAGTACTTCGATAATGAGTATATGGAAAATCGCTTCCAAAGTATGACCATGAGCCCCAAGGACGCCACACGCGTATAGCGCGGGCGACGGCGCAAACCGGTCTCAACGGACAAGTAAGCCCGCTGGCAGTTCAATCCTAACTGCCAGCGGGCTTTTGCTATAGATGGGCTCGAGTTGATCGCAAAGCCCTATGCCTCGCGCTCGACCTCATTCACGCATTCATTCTTGATGGTGCCGACAAGCGACTGCAGGGCATCGACCACATGCGGACGAATGTCTCCGCCAATGAGCACGAGCATGATGTCATCGCCCACGGAAAGCTCACCGCTCGCCAGCCACACGCGCACATAGCCGATACCCGGCATCGCTCGCGTCACCTCGATGGCAGACCGCACCTTTTCGGCATCGTAGTCAAAGACCATGCCGCCCACCTTGTGGCCCGGCGCCACGCCATCGGTCTCGACTCCGCGCACCTCGGCCTTGGGCGTCACGCGCACCACGCCGTTATGCGTCAGATACATACCGCACGCCAGCGCCGAAGCGTCGGCCTTGGCCTCGCGCAGCCAAGCATCAATCGAAGGCATCGTTTTGCCATTCTCGAGCATCATTTCCCCTTTTTTATCTCTTATGCCGTCAGGCGGCGACTCGCCCTTCAGCGCCTCCGCTACCTGCAATGCAACCATTAGCTCTCAACGGGGGTAAGAATCATCACGGCACGCTTGTTCCTTAGCGCCGAAGGCGAACACGTGATAAGCGTGAGCACCTTATCAGCCTTGGCGGCACGGCTCTCAGCGTCGCTCGCCACGGCGGAGGCACCGTCAATCATCTCGGAAAGATAGGCCTTTAGGCCGTCTCCGCCCTCAAAGTTGGGAGTACGCGCTTTTTGGTACGAGTCCTCGACCACCTTGGTCAGCAACGGCTTAAATTTATAGGCGCCGTCGCGCGTGACGTAAAAGGCATATTCGATACCGTCGAAAACCGACTGGTCGGCGCTGTCGGCAATGAAGTGGAACATCGAGTGATCCCTCATGTGATGTCCGTAGAGCGTAGTCTGCTGGTCCACCATACCGGGAGCCGCGTCATCGCAGTCAAGGAAAATAGCGCCCACGGGATTTGCCGTGCCGTCAAAGAGCGTGCTCAGGTACTTGGTGTTGTTATCCGTCTGCACCACCGGATAGTTGATGGCGGTACCGGGTACACATATCCAACCGACGACATCGGGGTTGATTTGGGCAAGCGTGGCAAAATCAACAATGGGTGCACCGCTCGCATCGCTATCGCTCACAGACTTTATTTCAACCTTTTGATACGAATCGCTTGCTTCCTTGTAACCCAACTGCGCCTTGATATAGATGCCGGCGGCGGCGGCGATCAGGCACACACCGATCACAATAAGAAGTATCGCGAAAATCGAACGGCCTTTTTTGCGCTTAGGAACAGAACTTTCCGCCGAGCCGCCGAGCCCGGGCGAAGGAGAACGATGGGCTTGCGATTGCTCCCCGTAACTGGAAGGGCGGCAGGTCGGCAAAGCGCCCTGAACGGGCTGGTTCGACGGCGCCACCGGCCGCGGAGCCCGAACGTGCCCCGCGACATGGGCGGGCTGCGTAGAGGACGTCCGCCCCGGCTGCGCCGAGCGCAGCGCGCTTGGATTCGCAGGATCGGGAATCTGGGACAGTTTAAAACGCTTTCCCTGATAATTGGACATATTTCTCCTCTATTGCAGATAAGGCGGCAAGCCGCTTAGGCGTCGGCCATCTCCTGCTTCATCTTCTCGATAACCTTGCGGTACTCGGGGTCGCAGGCGCCAAGAATCTGCGTAGCGTAGATGGCGGCGTTCTTGGCGCCGTTGATGGCAACGCAGGCCACGGGCACGCCCGAAGGCATCTGCACCATCGACAGCAGCGAATCCATACCGCCCAGGTCACTCGTCTTCATAGGCACACCGATAACCGGCAGCGGTGTAAAGGCAGCCACGACACCACCCAAGTGAGCGGCCTTGCCGGCGGCGGCGATAATCACTTTGATACCGCGATCGGCGGCAGTCGAAGCCCACTCGTGGACCTTCGCCGGCGTGCGGTGCGCGCTCGCTATGACGAGCTCATAGGGCACACCGAGCGCCTCGAGCTCGGCGGTGCAGCCTTCCATAACGCCCAGATCGGACTTGGAACCCATGATGATCCCGACAACCGGCTTTTGATCTGCCATAAACAAAGACCTCCTGTTGAGAGCGGTGACGCGGCGAATCCGCGACCCTTAACTACTGAGAGTAGTATAGCTGCTCCCGTCCCTGCGGTCTTTGTGGTGGCGGCTGAGCCTTTCCCTCGGGAACTGGGCTTCGCGAAGTTTCCCGAGAGAAAGGCTCAGCCGCCACCCTGCGACCTACCGGAGGTTGCTATGACGTACGTTTGCTGAATTATTAGTGTGGGCCCTGCCGTTCGAACGAACGGCAGGGCCCACACTCATTTTCTATTTAGCCCTAGTCATCGCGCAAAGTCCCTTCGGCAGCACACGGTGCAGCCGAGTCACCGCCTCCCGCCCCGGCCGATCAGGTCAACTACACCGTGTACTGCGGCAGGTCCTGCAGGGCGATGACGTCCATGCCCATGTCGTTGGCGCTGCCGTGACCCTGCTGGTCCTCGCGCACCGCCTCGATGGCACTCACATACGTGTTGGCGGCAGACATCGCGGTCACGCAGGTTACGCCGCGGCGCACGGCCTCGGTACGCAGCAGGTAGCCATCGCCACGCGAGCCCGGGCCGTACGGCGTGTTGATGATCACCGCGATCTTGCCATCGGCGATGAGGTCACCGATGTTGGGGCGCTCGCCGTCGTGCGGACCGCTGATCTTTTCCACGACCTCACATGTCACGTTGCCTCCGCGCAGCACACGCGCCGTACCCTCGGTGGAGCAGATGTCAAAGCCCAAGTAGCGCAGGATACGGGCGACCGAAAGGATATGGCGCTTGTCGCGGTCGCACACGCTAATGAACACCTTGCCACAGCTCGGGTCGGGCAGCTTGTAGTCAATCGCCAGCTGCGTCTTGGCATATGCCTCGGGATAGCTCTTGGCGATACCCATGACCTCGCCCGTCGACTTCATCTCGGGCCCCAGGATAACGTCGGCTCCCGGGAAACGGCCCCAGGGCATAACGGCTTCCTTCATGCAGAACCAGTCCAGCTGATGCTCGTCGCTCGGCAGGCCCAGGCTCGCGATGGAATCGCCCGCCATGATACGCGCCGCGCACTTGGCCAGCGGCACGCCGGTGGCCTTGGAAATGAACGGCACGGTACGGCTGGCACGCGGGTTGGCCTCGATCACGTAAACGGTCTCGCCCTTGATGGCATACTGCACGTTGACCAGACCGCGGACTCCCAGCGCCATCGCGATGCGGCGCGTGGTCTCGCGGAGCTTCGCCTGCAGGCTCTCGCTAAAGCTGAACGGCGGAATGCAGGTCGCGGAGTCACCGGAGTGGATACCGGCCTCCTCGATATGCTCCAGGATACCGCCGATGTAGACCTCTTCGCCGTCGCACAGGGCGTCGACGTCGGACTCAATCGCTCCCTCCAGGAAGCGATCGAGGTACACCGGGTAGTCGGGGCTAATGCGCGCAGCCTCGGCCATGTAATCGCGCAGATGCTCGGCATCGTAGGCGATCATCATGCCGCGGCCGCCCAGCACGTAGCTCGGACGCACCAGCAGCGGATAGCCGATGTGCGCGGCCACGGCCTCGGCCTCCTCAAACGAGGTGGCTTGGCCCGCCGGCGGGTACATGATGCCCAGCTTGTCGAGCAGAGCGGCGAAGCGCTCGCGGTCCTCGGCAAAGTCGATGGCATCGGGCTTGGTGCCCATAATGTTCACGCCGCTCTCCTCGAGCATGCGCGCCAGCTTAAGCGGAGTCTGGCCGCCGAGCGTCACCACGACGCCGTCGGGTCGCTCAACATCGATGACATCCATGACGTCCTCATAGGTGAGCGGCTCAAAGTACAAGCGGTCCGAGGTGTCGTAGTCAGTCGAGACGGTCTCGGGGTTGCAGTTGACCATGATGGTCTCGAAGCCGCGGGCCGCCAGCGCGTAGCTCGCGTGCACGCAGCAGTAATCGAACTCGATACCCTGACCAATGCGGTTGGGGCCGGCGCCCAGGATCATCGCCTTGGGCTTGTCCGCCGGCGTGGTCTCGTCGGGGGCAACGCACTTCTTGGCATCCGGGCTCGTGCGGTAGATGTTCTCGTACGTCTTGTAGTGGTACTCCGTGGCGCTCGAGAACTCCGCAGCGCAGGTATCGACCGTCTTCATGCCGGGAACCACGCCCAGACCCTTGCGGTAGGCGCGCACAAAGCGCTCATCCGAGCCGGTCAGCGCGGCAATCTCGGCGTCGCTCGTGCCGTACTGCTTGAGCAGGCGCATCGCGTCGGCGTCAATGTCCTCCACACGCAGGCCGCGGATGCTCTCCTGGACCTGCACCATATCGTTGATACGGTTGAGGTACCACGGATCGATACCGCAGATGGCATGGATACGAGCGATGTCCCAGCCACGGCGCAGGGCCTCGACCACAAAGAAAATGCGGTGCTCGGTCGGGGTCGCCACGGCCTGGGCGAGCTCATCGTCGCTCAGCTTGTCGGCACCCTCCTTGCCACCGGCGCAGATACCCTGGTGACCGTCCTCCAGCGAGCGCATGGCCTTGCCAAAGGCCTCCTCAAAGGTGCGGCCGATCGCCATGATTTCGCCCACGGCCTTCATGCGCGTGGTGAGCGTGGGGTCGGTACCCTTGAACTTCTCGAAGGCAAAGCGCGGCACCTTGACCACGCAGTAGTCAATCGTGGGCTCAAAGCAGGCGGGCGTTGCCTTGGTGATGTCGTTGACGATCTCGTCGAGCGTATAGCCCACTGCCAGGCGCGCGGCGGCCTTAGCGATGGGAAAACCCGTGGCCTTGGAGGCCAGCGCGGACGAACGGCTCACGCGCGGGTTCATCTCGATGACGATCAAGCGACCGGTGTTGGGGTTCACGGCAAACTGCACGTTGGAGCCACCGGTCTCGACGCCGATCTTCTCTAGAATGGCGAGCGAGGCCACGCGCATGCGCTGATACTCAAGA
>URNU01000062.1 GCA_900549275.1 uncultured Collinsella sp.
CACGGTGCTTCCTGCCAGACCACGCCCGCCGCGCTGCAGCGCCTGGGCGCCACGGTCCATGCCATCAACACCGATTACTGCGGCACCGACATTAACGTCGAGTGCGGCTCCACTCACCTTGAGCCCCTGCGCGAGCTCGTGCTGCGCACCCACGCCGACATCGGTCTGGCCCACGACGGCGACGCCGATCGTGTGCTGTTCGTGGACAGCGAGGGTAACGAGATCGACGGCGACTACATCCTGGCCATCTGCGGCTCCGACCTGGCCGCTCGCGGCAAGCTCGCCAACTCCGAGATCGTCTCGACCGTTATGTGCAACCTGGGCTTCTCCATCGCCATGAAGGAGCAGGGCTTCGAGATGGTCCAGACCGCCGTGGGCGACCGCTATGTTCTTGAGCGTATGCTCGAGGACGGCGCCGTCATCGGCGGCGAGCAGTCCGGCCACATCATCTTCCTGGAGCACAACACTACCGGCGACGGTCTGGTGACGGCTCTGCAACTGCTGGCCGTGCTCAAGCGCACCGGCCGCACCCTTACTGACCTTGCCGGCATCATGAAGAAGTATCCGCAGGTGCTCGTCAACGTGCATTCGGACAACAAGGCCGGCCTGGACGATTGCCAGCCCATTTGGGACGCCGTCGCTGCCGCCGAGAAGGAGCTCAACGGTCGCGGCCGCATCTTGGTGCGCCCGAGCGGTACCGAGCCGCTGGTTCGCGTTATGGCCGAGGCGGAGACGCACGAGCTGACCCAGCGCGTTGTTGACGATATCGTCGAAGTTGTCAAGCGCGAACTTCCCTAATGGCCAAAAACGGGTGCCAAGTGGTAAACTGACAAGGTTATTTTGATTGATTGGTATGTCCGAGGGGGAGCATGTTCACTAAGGTCCTAAGGTCTTTTGGTATGCGTGGTCGAGTCCTTACGCTGGATGCTCCCATCTCAGGCGATGTCATTCCGCTTTCCGAGGTCAATGACCAGACGTTTGCCACCGGCCTTTTGGGTCAGGGCGTGGCGATTCAGCCTACCGGCACGCGCGTGATTGCGCCGGCAGACGCCAAGGTCGAGGCCATTTTTCCCACGGGACACGCCGTTGCGCTCAACACGGTCGATGGCCTGGACGTGCTCATCCACGTTGGTTTGGACACCGTTCAGCTCGAGGGCAAGCATTTTACTGTGCATGCGCAAGTGGGTGACATCGTCCATAAGGGCGATGTACTCATCGAGTTCGATCGCGAGGCAATTGCTGCCGAGGGCTACGATGTGACGGTTCCCATCTTGGTGTGCAACTCCGTTGAGTTCTCGAGCATCAAGGGTTCCGTTGGCGAGCATGTCGAGGAGATGGACCAGCTTATCGTCGCGCGTGAGCGCTAGTCGCTCCGCTTGGCCTTTAGCCTACAATTCAAACACGTTTATGGAGGGCGCCCTTGAAAGAGGGCGCCCTCCGTGGCAAGATGGGAAACGTCCGAGGCTAAACAGCTTTGGGTCACCGTGGACGGGCAGGGGCCTCGACGCGGCTAGACACGAGACACATACATTACGCGACCTCGCCCTGGTGGCCGCACACGTTGGTTGCGGCCGACGCGGGCCGCGGGCAAGTGCTTGTAAGGGGAGCCTTGCCTCTCTTGTACGAGAAAGGACGCGTAATGAAGATCATTAAAGCTAAAGACTACGAGGATATGAGCCGCAAGGCCGCTAATATCATCTCGGCCCAGGTTATCCTCAAGCCCGATTGCGTGTTGGGTCTTGCCACCGGCTCCACCCCGATTGGCGCTTACAAACAGCTCGCTGCTTGGTACGAGAAGGGCGACATCGACTTCGCCGAGGTCAGCACCTATAACCTGGACGAGTATCGTGGTCTTTCGCACGACGATCCCCAGAGTTATCACTACTTTATGCGCGAGAACTTCTTCGATCACATCAATATCGATCTGAACAACACACACGTGCCCGATGGCTCCAACCCCGATGCCGCCGCTGCCTGCTCCGAGTACGACAAGATCGTCGCTGCCGCCGGTTACCCGGATCTGCAGCTGCTCGGCATCGGTAATAACGGCCACATCGGCTTCAACGAGCCCGATGACCACTTCTCCAAGGGTACGCACTGCGTCGATCTGACCGAGAGCACTATTCAGGCCAACAGCCGCCTGTTCGACAGCATCGATGATGTACCCCGTCAGGCTTACACCATGGGCACTCAGACCATCATGTATGCCCGCATGATCCTGGTTGTCGCCAACGGCGAGGCCAAGGCTCAGGCCGTGCACGATATGTGCTATGGTCCGGTTACGCCCAAGTGCCCGGCTTCGATCCTGCAGCTGCACACCAACTGCGTCGTCGTTGCTGACGAGTCCGCTCTTTCGCTCTGCGAGTAACGCGACCAAGCGATCTTACATAGCTTTTCAAAAGGCCCTCGCTTTGCGGGGGCCTTTTTAGTGGACATGGGCCGTGTGCATGCATGACGGAAACCTTGCCGCATGCTTGACTGGTGGGTTCTAAATCATTCGATTCATTCTATAGCAGATTCTATGCACAATTACTACCATAGAGTCGCAGGCGGTAGCGAGGAGTAGGCGAGTTGCGCAACTCAAATAAAAATAGCCGACTGCGCTACACTGCAAATGGGATGGGACATGCTGGCAAGCGCATTGACCTGCGCAAAGACCTATTGGTCGGGGGATAAGTTACCATCGGGCCTCGCTGTACAAAAACTTGCCAAACACGTACCGGCAGACAACCAAAAACTCTATGTCGCGCTATTCACGGGGTGGCTCATATGGTCCTGCAGTTACGGTGTCCATATGGTCGAGTTGAGGAGCAGGCATGGAAAACGATCTGGGCAATACGGACGACCTCGAGTTGATGCCGACGGGCGGCGGCTATATGGTGCGGCGCGATCGCTTGATGAACGAGCTCATCGTTAAAGGGCGCAAGGCGGGAATTGTTTTGCTTTACGCGCCCGACGGGTTTGGTAAGACGTCGGTGTTGCTGCAATATGTGCAGGAGGTTAAATCGGACCCCACGCGAGGGCCGGTTCGGATTATCGAGGCCGAGCGCGCGATTGGACGCGAGCTCTTTATGCAGCTCGAGGTTGTCGCCGATGAGCTTAAGGACAAACCTCATTCGCTCGTTGCGATCGACAACGTGCCCAATCTTGAGCAGCACGAAACCGAGGACCTCATCGATCGAATCCGCAGCTTACGTGCTACGGGGACGGGGGTCTTTATTGCCTGCCGCCCCTCAAACCGATTGCTTATCCACGGGCTGGGCGATTCTGTAAAAGTCAATGCGCAGATGCTCAAGGTGCACGCCTATGAGTATTCGTCATGGGCCACGGCGTTCTCAATCAGCACATCGCTCGATTTCTATCGGCTCACGCAAGGCGTACCCGAGCTGGTATCGGCCCTGCAGACGGGAATGTATGGACAGGGCGATGTTGCCGGGTTGCTCGAGAACGAAATCGTCAACGTGTACGGTGCGGCGCTGGCCGATCTTGCATCGTTCGAGAACAACTTGTTGTTTACCGTTGCCTGCTTGATGGTGCTGATGGGCGAGGGCCGCATCGCGGAGCTAGAGGCGTGCGGTGTGAGACTTTCGATGGTCGACCAGTCCATCTTTGTGCGCGATTATCCGATTTTTGGCGTAGATCCGTCTGATCGCACCTTTAGATGTTTGGGTGATAAGGACAATGCGCGTCTGAGGTTGCGAAAGCTTGTTGCCGAGATTCGTCCCGAACTAGTATCGCGGGCTGCTCGCATTTTGATTAAGGCAGGCCGATGCGATTTGGCCATGGACCTGGCTGATGCGTTCTTAGACCGTCGTGTGGTGTTGGAGCTAGCCGGGCAGTATGGGGCCGATCTTGCCCTGACCGGGCATGGAGGGGACATTTGCCGCGCGGCGTCGGCGATGATCAATGCGGAAAAGCAGGAGCAAGAGCCGGCACCCGCCGAGGCACTCGGCGTGTATCTGGCGGCTGTCAGCGTGTGCAATACAAAGCTGGCAAGGTATATGGCGTCCGTTATCGAACGTGCGGGCGATCAGTCGGCGCGCGAGGTCGATCCCGCTACCTGGAAAATAGCCCAAGCGCTCACCATCGCCTTTTACGGCGACAATGACCTGGGGCTTCCCGCCAACCCTGTTTTGCAAGAACAGACATCCTGCGAGGTACTCGACATGCTGTCCGCGCATATCGAGATCAAGCGCCATCTAACCGAGCGAGCGGAAGACGGCAATGTTCTCGCGAAGCTCAAGGTATGCAAAGCCTATGATTGCGAGCTCGACATCGCGGGGATTCTCGTACAGGCCGACCATATGCTGGTGGAGCTGTTCGACGGCTCGTTTACTAAACCCGACGAGCGCGATGACAAGATGGCTCAGATACTCGAGGCACTCGATATCCGCGGGCTTAAGGCGCCATCCATTTGGCTGCGTATGGTGCTGGCGGCGCGGCGCCTGCTCGCGGGCTTGCCCGTGACCGACGATGTGGCGTTTGGCGAGCTCGACCGCTTTGCGGTGCGTGTTCGCGACAATCAAATTCAGCTGTTTGGGCTATTGCTGGAGGGCTGGCAATCGCTGGCGGAGGGGCGGCCGGTCAACGCAAAGTTCCGTGCGGTCCAGGTGCTCAAGCTTGCCGACGAATCGATTACGTACATGCGCGAAAACGCTTTGCTGCTGGAGCGCGTGGCGTATCTGCGCAATACGTCGCTGGTATCGGTTCGCGAAGAGGCGGAGCTGCTCGATATTAGCAAGACGCAGGTCGGCGGCTCAGAAGCCTGGGTCGTGGCGCTGCACCTGGCCGCTGCGGGCCGCGATAGCGATCTTGCCGCTTGGATGTCTATGAATCGCTCGGGGATTTTAGACCCATCGTATCGGCTATTCGCACGTCTTGCGATGCATTGCCTGGGCGAGCCTGCCGTTAGGATTCGCAAGAAGCTTCCGGTGCGCGAGCTGTCGCGGTATTCGCTACGCGATGACTTCGAGGGCGAAAGTGAGCACCTGTTCCAGGCGGGCGAGGTTGAGGCTGTCGATACCATCGGCCATATTGAGATGCGCATGTTTGGCGCATTTCGCGCCGAGCGCGACGGTTTTCCCATCACGGATAAGATGTGGCGCCGCAAAAAGGCGGCAACGCTTGCCGAACGCCTTGCGTTGGGTATGGACGCCATGGTCGACCGCGAGACAATCGCCATGGAGTTGTGGCCCCATGCCGAGTTTAACGCCGCGCGCAACAACCTGTATTCGACGGTATCGCGCTTGCGCTCGGCTTTGGGTCCAACGCCGGATGGCAAGTCGTGCGTGCTCATCCAAAACGAGTGCATAGGGCTCAACGGCGACTACGTTAAGACCGATGTAAGACTCTTTGATCAGCTGAGCCGCGAGATTCTGGGAAATCGTATGGGTGCGAGAGGGCCTCACCTGATTGAGCTATGTCTTAAGGTTGAGCAGCTCTACGCGGGTCCGCTGTATGTTCCCACCGGTTGCAATCCCACGTTCTTTACGCGTATGCGCCACATTATGCAATCCAAGTACATCGACTGCATGATTAGGGGAGCGAATGCCGCTCTCGAGGAAAATGACCTGCAATCGGCAATTTGGCTCGTGGAATCGGGGCTTCGCCAGGAGACGGCGCGCGAGGACATGGTTCGCTGCGCCATGCGCGTTTACGGCGCGGCGGGACGACGCCGCGATGTTGTCGAGTTATACAGCGGCCACATGCACCACCTGCGAGAGCAGGTTCAAGGCGTGCCCGAGCCCGAGACAAGGCGTCTGTATGAGCGCTTGGTTGAAGGCAGGCTCAAGCGCGTGCTTGTCGAGCGATAAAAAACGGGTGTCCGAATCACTCGGACGCCCGCAGACTTGTTCGGTATGACCAGCCGGTTTTAGACGAGCTTGATCTTCTCGATATCCTTGCGCGAGGACTCGCGATACAGCGAGAACTTGCGTCCGATAACCTGAACGACGTCGGCGTGGCAGCGCTCGGCGAGCTCCTCGGCGGCCTCGCGGGCAGAAAGGCTGGAGCCGTCCAGCACGGAGCACTTAACGAGCTCGTGCTTCTCCAGGTAGGCGACCGTCTGCTCGACGGTGCCCTCGTTGACATCGGACTTACCGATGATGATGGCGGGGTTGAGGTGATGGGCCATGCTGCGAAGCTGCTTGACCTGGGCTCCTGTCAGTGCCATGGGTTCTCGCTTTCTATGTATGGGCGCCCCGCGATGGGGCCTTAATCTACGTGAGGTGTCCCACGATAGCGCAGGAACGGCGTGGTGTGGAGCGCGTTTGCCCAGTTCGCAAAGAATGCGGATGCCGGGTGGGAAGACGATGCAAGCTTTAGATGGGCTGCGGGCGGGGTACGGAGACCGGCTCCCAGGCGATAAACGCCCATCGGACCTTGCGGATGTGGTCGAGCATGTAGCGTCCCTGCGGTACGCCCTTGGATCCCGGCTCGCCGGCATGGGGGTTTTCGATCATATGGTGGGCGATATAGTCGCGCAGGCGGTCGATCTTGCCCTCGTTGCCATGCTCGAGCATGCGAGAAAAATCCGCCACGCCCGCCTCGAGACTATCGAAGGTGTCGCGACGGGGCGATTCAAAATACGTGACCTGCGGCAGTGCGCCCATCTGAATAAGGATGTTAAAGGCATATACAAATCCGTTGCTGCGGGTAACCGAGGCGCCGATGGCGTTCATCAGGTGCAGGTCATAGCGCGGGCTGGAGTTGGCGACCATCGTGACAGCACAACGCCGACGAGCCGTACGATCAAGCTTGGCAAGCGCACCCTTCAGGTCGTCCGTAGTAACCGAGCGACTCGCAAAGGCAACATCAACAGCCTTGGCAACCGGCCCAACCAGATCCCAATCGTCATCCCAAGCAAGCTCAAGCGGTGTAATGCGCTCCTCGAGCCCATAGAACTCAATGCCGGCATCAAGCGTGCCCAACATTGCAGGGGAAAAGTCAGCAGCAATTACAGGATGCCCAGTCTGAGCAAGCGGAATAGCAATCGACCCAGCCCCACACCCCATATCCAGCACCGACTCGCCAGGCTCAAGCGCCAACAGCTTTATAAAATCCCGCGCATAAGGGGCAGTCTCCAGCGGACGAAAATGCCGAGCTCGCTTATCCCACTCAAAAGAATCATCAGCCCTATGCCGACCAGCTTGCAAGCGCATCCATTCGCCATTCCAATCAGCAGAAAGAAGCTCAGAGCGAACATCCCCATCAACCACGGGCCAACCTCCTAGCAACAAAAAAAGCGACTCCCCCCAAAAGAAGAGCCGCAACCAGCATATGTCAGAAAGAACCGATCCAACGCCAAACCGCCGTATCGACCATGTGGTGCAGGAGCGAAGCGACTGCAACCGGGATAGAACTCAACCGAGGTCCCGTTGTGCGGGAGCCCCGGGGAGGGCAAATATATAAGGTCGATCGCGAGTTCCGCACGAGCCGGAGAGCACTTAATGTGCTCTCCGTGCGAGTCAGGACTGTCCGAGCAGGCGA
>URNU01000063.1 GCA_900549275.1 uncultured Collinsella sp.
CAACAGCACTACGAGACATTCTTTGAGCGCTTTGCCCCGTTTGGCCTGGAGGTCGAGGTGCTCAGCCGCTTCCGCACGCCGGCGCAGCAAAAGCGCGCGCTCAAGGCGTTTGCCGAGGGCACGATCGATGTGCTCATCGGCACGCATCGTCTGCTATCGGCCGATGTGAATCCCAAGAACCTGGGCCTGGTGATCATCGACGAGGAGCAGCGCTTTGGCGTGCAGCACAAGGAGCAGCTCAAGAACCTGCGCGAGCAGATTGACGTGCTCACGCTTTCGGCGACGCCCATCCCGCGTACCATGCAGATGGCTACGAGTGGCGTGCGCGACATGAGCTTGATCACCACGCCGCCCACCGGGCGTCGCCCCGTGATCGTGCACGTGGGGGAGTACGACCCCGATGTGGTGAGCGCGGCGATTCGCCTGGAGGTGGGTCGCGGCGGCCAGGTGTACTACGTGTCCAACCGCGTCAAGACCATCGACGACGCCGTGGCGCGCGTGCACGAGGCCGCGCCCGAGGCACGCGTGGGCGTGGCGCACGGCAAGATGAGCCCGCGCGAGGTCGAGGACGTGATGATTGAGTTCGCGACCAAAAAGATCGACGTGCTCATCGCCACGACCATCGTGGAGAGCGGCATCGACAACGCGACCGCCAACACGCTCATCATCGAGGACTCGCAGCGCCTGGGCCTGGCGCAGCTCTACCAGCTCAAGGGCCGTGTGGGCCGCTCTGCCACGCAGGCCTACGCGTACTTTATGTTCCCGGGCGAGCTGCCGCTCACCGAGGAGGCAACGGCGCGCCTGACCGCGCTTTCCGAGTTCCAGGACCTGGGCAGCGGCATGCGCATCGCCATGCGTGACCTGGAGATCCGTGGTGCCGGCTCGCTCATGGGCGCCGAGCAGCACGGCAACCTGTCGAGCGTGGGCTTTGATCTGTTTACGCAGATGCTGGGTCAGGCAGTGGCCGAGGCGCGCGGCGATGACGATGCCGGCGTGGAGGCGGCGAGCGTGGGCATCAACCTGCCGGCCGACTACTTCTTGTCCGAGGAGTACATGCCGGCGGTGGACCAGCGCGTGCTCGTGTACCGTAAGCTCGCGGCTGCTGAGGACCTGGAGAGTATCGACGAGGTGCAGGAGGAGACCGAGGCTGCGCACGGTGAGCTGCCGTTGGCGGGGCTCAACCTGTTCAATCGCGCGCGCATCCGTATCCGTGGCGAGCGCTTGGGACTCGAGAGCGTCACGCTCAGTGGCGGCCGCATCACGTTTTTGGGCATCGACGTGCCCAAGAAGGTGGCCTATGAGCTTAAGACTCGCTATGGCGCGGTGAACTTCCCCAAGAGCCGCAAGCTCTCGGTGCCCTACAAGGCGGGCGCCGGTGCGGGCAGCGGCCTGGGCCGCGGCCTCGACGCCAACGACGGCACCGGCCCGGTGGCCGCGGCGCTCATGCTGCTGCAGCAATTAGGCGCGAGTGACGATGACTGACAAGTAAGGGGCGTAGCGGGGCGGAGTCAACTTTGCCCCGCCACGTTGCAGGTTGATTCCAGCCACATCGAAAGGAAAGCATGTTCGGATACATCTATAAGAAAGATGTCGCCATTATCGCGGTTATCCTTGCCCTTTGCCTGGGCGTGGGCAGCTTCTTCGATTATCAGATCTCGTGCGCGCTGTTCAACATCGGCAGCATGTACGGCCGCTTTATCGAGGCTGCCGGCGAGCTGCCGTTTGAGCTGACGGCGAGCATCGCAGGCGTTATGCTCGTGCGAGCGGTGCGTCCCGACTCCAGGGGGAGCAAATGGCTCGCCGTGCTCGGCATCCTCGTTAACGTTGGTCTGGCTGGCTACGAGATCGTTTCGTCCCTGCGGGTTGGCGGCAAACTCATTGCCGTTCAGCTGGTGCTGACGTTTGTGCTGGTGATTGCTGCTAACTTTATCGTCTATCGTCTCACGCGCGACACCGCGCCCGACGAGCTTATGCGCTGGGCGTTGATGGTGCTGGCCGTGTGGGCCGCTCAAGCCATCATCCTCAACGTCATTGTTAAGCCGCTGTGGTCGCGCCCGCGCATGCGCGTGATCGAGGTGACGCAGGGGCTCGATTTTCAGCCGTGGTGGGTGATTGGCAACCCCGACAAGTGGGCCTTTATCGCCGCCGGCGTGATCAAGGACGGCTTCAAGTCGTTTGCGAGCGGACACACGGCGCATGCGGCGATCGGCCTTATGCTCGCCGGGCTTCCCGCGGCAGCCTTTACGGAAAAGCCTTCGCGTCGCCGTGTGATCTTTTGGGCGGCGGCTGTGGTCGCGGCGCTCGTCGCGTTTGGCCGCATCGTGATCGGAGCGCACTTTTTGAGTGACGTGAGCTGCGGTTTTGCTCTGGTACTGGCACTTGAGTGCCTTGCCGCGCGCATTGCCTATCCCAGCGGCGTACAATAGCTCCGTTTGAATCATCTGACCGATACCCGGTAAGAGAGGATTGCCATGCTCGCGTTCAACAACGATTATTCCCACGGCGCACACCCGACGGTGCTGCAGGCGCTCGTCGATACCAACATGGAGCCACAGCCCGGCTACGGTACCGATGCGCATACCGAGCGCGCCAAGCAACTTATTCGCGAGGCCTGCCAGGCCCCCGATGCCGACGTGTTTTTTCTGGTGGGCGGCACGCAGGCCAACGCGACGGTGATCGACATGCTGCTCGCGCCGTACGAGGGCGTCGTTGCTGCCGAGACTGGCCACGTCGCCTGTCACGAGGCGGGCGCCATCGAGTTTGGCGGCCACAAGGTGCTCACCATCCCCGGCTACGAGGGCAAGATGCACGCCGAGGACCTCGAGAACTATATCCAGGTGTTCTACGAAAACGAGAGCTACGAGCACACGGTGTTCCCGGGCGCCGTGTACGTGAGCCTGTCGACCGAGTACGGCACGCTGTACTCCAAGGTCGAGCTCGCGGCGATTCACGCGGTGTGCCAGAAGCATGAGATTCCGCTGTTTGTGGATGGTGCTCGCCTGGCCTATGCGCTGGCGGCCGATGAGTGCGACATTACCCTGCCCGAGCTGGCGCAGCTGTGTGACGTGTTCTACATCGGCGGCACCAAGTGCGGCGCGCTCTGCGGCGAAGCTGTGGTGTTCTGCGGCATGCACGCCCCGGCGCATCCCATTCCTCGCATTAAGCAACATGGCGCGCTGCTTGCCAAAGGCCGCCTGACGGGCGTGCAGTTTGAGGCGCTCTTTACCGATGGCCTGTATTTTGAGATTGGTCGACAGGCGATCGAAACCGCGCAGGCGCTTCGTCGCGTGCTGCACGAGCACGGCTACCGGTTCTTCTTGGAGACGCCGACTAACCAGCAGTTTGTGATTCTGCCCAACGAAGATATGGCCCGCATTCGCGAGCATGCCTCGATCGAGTACTGGGAAAAGTACGACGAGACCCACACGGTGGTGCGTTTTTGTACCAGCTGGGCCACGACGCAGGAGGACATCGACGCGCTGGCGGCTGTCCTGTAGTCTGATGTAATGACGAGGGGCCGCCTTGCGCTGGGTTTGGCGCAGGGCGGCCTTTGCTTTTGAGGGGGAGGGGCTGCATGCCCGAGATGTCCGAGCCGACGATTCGTCTGGCGACGCCCGAAGACGCGCCGGCGTTGCTTGCCATCTATGAGCCGTATGTGCGCCAGACGGCGATTACCTGCGAATACGAGGTGCCGAGCGTTGAGGAGTTCGCCGGGCGCATCGAGCGTACGCTCAAGCGCTATCCGTATCTGGTGATGGAGCTGGACGGGCATCCGGTAGGCTATGCCTATGTGAGTCCGCTTAACAGCCGCGAGGCATACGACTGGTCGGTCGAGACATCGATCTACCTTGCGCGCGATGTGCGCCATGGCGGGCTGGGCCGCAAGCTGCACGACGCGCTCAAGCAGTGCCTGATCGCGATGGGCATCACCAACATGTGCGCTCTCATTGCCGTGCCGCACGACAAGGACGACGAATACCTGACGCACAACAGTCAGGATTTCCATGCCCATATGGGATATCGCCTGGTGGGCGCCTTCGATCGCTGCGCCCAAAAGTTTGGCCGCTGGTACGACATGTGCTGGATGGAGCTGGTCCTGGCCGAGCGCACACCCAACCAACCCAAACCAACCTGGTTCCCCGACCTTCCCAAACCTACCATTTAGGGACAGGTTTATTTTGGCAGGTTAGCCGATGGGCTCGGTGTATTTGGCGCGGTCGGTGCGCTGGATGCGCTTGGAGACGTGGAGCGGGCGGCCGTCGGTGTCGTAGACGTAGTCGGTGATCAGGATCAGCGCCTGCCCGCGCTCAACGTTGAGCAAAAACGCCTCGTTTTGCGAGGCGTAGCACACCTCAAAGGTCTTATGCCCCTGTGCCGGCGCGCGATGGAACTCCTGTCGCAGCGTGGCGTAGAGCGAACCGTTAATATCGCGATCGATGAGCGTCTCGAAGCTCGGCGGCAGGTAGGTGGTCTCCAGGCACAGCGGCGCGTCGTCCAGGTAGCGCAGGCGGACAAGTTTGACGAGCTTGCTGCCCACGGCGGCGTCAAAGAACTTAGCTATGCTGCCGGCCGCCTTGGCAAAGCCCGAGTCCACGGTGCGCGTGGTGGGCTTCATGCCCTGACCTTCGACCTGCTTGGTATAGCTCGAAAACACTAGGTTGTTCTCGTGGAGCGCGGGCGTGTCGGCCACAAAGGCGCCACGTCCGCGCTCGGTGCGCACCAGGCCCTCATCAACGAGCACCTTAAGGGCGTGGCGCACGGTGCTGCGCGACAGCCCCGATTCGTCCATGAGTTCCATCTCGGATGGCAGCTTGTCTCCGCGTGCGTAGGCGCCGGAGGCGATGCGGTCGCGCAGCATGCCCGCCAAGCGTTCGTATTGGCTCAGTTTCTTTTTAGATGAAGCGTTCATACGATCAACCTGTATCTAACTTGTATGCTAACCTAATCAAACATGTATTCAATACAACAACAAAACCGCTGGTAGCCAGTTATCGAAAACCGCATCAGCAAAATATCTAAGACAAATATAGCATACAACTAGTCGACATAACCAAAACATGTATGTAACTTGTATGCCTGTGATGAGCATCAAATGAGAAGAAAGGCTGATGCACGATGACTACTCAGGAACAGGTTAAGGATGTCGTCTCCCAGGTTTTGGCTGACAAGGCAGACAAGGGCGGCATCAAGCGCGTCGTGTGGATTGGCGCCGGCGGATCCAACGGCGGCAACTATCCTGCCCAGTACTTTATGGAGCACGAGGCCACGCAGGTCGTGAGCTCCAGCTACACCAGCAACGAGTTCGTGCACGCAACCCCTGCCTACGTCAACGAGAACACCCTGGCCGTCGTCGTGTCCATGCGCGGCACCAAGGAGACCATCGTCGCCGCCCAGGTCGCCAAGGACCACGGCGCCAGCACCATCGCAATCTATGTTGACGAGTCCGGCCTCACCGAGGTCTGCGACTACAAGATCCAGTATGACAGCCTGGCCGTCGACGAGTCCTGCATGGGCCGTACCAACTCCGCCGTCGTGACCATGATCGCCATGGAGCTCACGCAGCAGACCGAGGGCTATGCCGAGTACGAGACCGCCATGGCCGCCTTCGACCTGGTCGACCCCATCTATCGCAAGGCCGTCGAGTACACTCGTCCGCTCGCTGCCAAGTGGGCCGAGCAGAACGCCGACAAGCCCTGCATCAACGTGATGGCTCAGGGTCCGCTCTTTGGTGCCGCCTACGTCTTTAGCATCTGCAACGTGCAGGAGATGCTGCAGATCGACTCCTGCACCATCAACACCTGCGACTTCTTCCATGGTCCCTTCGAGATCCTGGACAAGCGCACCTCGCTGTTCCAGCTCATCAGCGTCGGCCGCAGCCGCTGCAACGACGAGCGCGGCATCCGCTTCGTCAACCAGTACGGTGGCGAGCGCGTCTATCAGCTCGACGCCAAGGAGCTTGGCCTCAACGACATCAAGGACAGCGTGAGCGAGTACTTCAACCACCTGATCTTTGCGCCGATCCTCAACAATGTGTACATGCGCGCGCTCTCTGCCGTCACCCACAAGGACTACATGACGCGCCGCTACATGTGGAAGCTTGAGTATTAGTTACGCGGTTTTACCAAACCGCGTAACGGCTCGACGCTGCGCGGTCCGCATTTGGGCAATCTGACGTTCAACTTCAAGGGCGCGACCAGAAGGTCAGCGCCCTTTCGTTTCACGTCACCTTGCCTCAAATGCGGCCCGCTCGCTGACTTATGCTCAACCAGCGGCGCCTTAGACGTTGGGAACGTTCCTTTTCTGCCGGCAGTTGGGGACAGTCCTAGTCGTTGGGGGGCGTTCTTGAATGACCAGTCATTTAAGTGCGTCCCCAATGACTACCCAATGAGTATGTGGGGAGCAGATTTTTCCGCTCGCCGATTTGTGTCTTGAAAAATGTATATAACGACTATAACGTAGTATGAAACATATTGGAAACAATACCGAGGAGGCTGCGTTGAAGAAAAGCAATCTGGGCTATGTGCTGGTACTGATCGCCGCGCTTATGTGGGGCAGCATCGGAATCTTTGTAAACGGCATTGCGGCCATGGGCGTTTCGTCTCAGAGCATGGCGGCCTTACGCTTGTTGGTCGGAGCGCTTATCTTGGCGCCGGTCCTGATGTTTATGGGCTGCCGTCCGGGTGAGGGGTCTACCGTGGCTCAGGGTCCCCTGACGCTATTCAAGGCAAGCCCCAAAGAGCTCGTCCCCTGTGCGCTTGTCGGTATCGTCGGTTTAGCCGCCGCCAACACCTGCTATTACGAGTGCATGCGCGAGGTGGGCATGTCCACGGCCTCGGTGCTGCTCTACACCTCGCCGGTGTTTGGCGTCATGCTCGGCCGCGTGCTTTATCGCGAGGACGTGACCCCCAACAAGCTCGTTGCCATTGTCTTTAACATCGTTGGCTGCGTGCTTGCGGTGACCAATGGCGACCTTTCCGGTTTTCATTTTTCGGTTTGGGGTGTCACGTCGGGCGTGATTGCAGGCCTTTGTGGTGCGTCGCTCGCGGTGTTTAGCCGGATAGCAACCAAGACGGTCCACCCGCTTGCTGTCACGTTTTGGGGCTTTGTTTTTGGCGGTGCGGTTATGGCGGCTATCGCGGCTCCGTGGCCGGATGTCGCCGCGGCAATGTCGCCACAGCTGCTGCTGCTGTTCCTTGGCTTTGGACTCATCCCCACAGCCGTGGCTTACATCTTATATATGCAGGGTCTGTCCATGGGGCTCGAGACATCGAAAGTTCCCGTCGTAATGTCTTTCGAGACGGTCGTCACCGTACTGGTGGGCATTGGTGTCTATGCCGAGCCCGCCGGCGTGATCAAAGTCCTGGGCATCGTGCTGGTGCTCGCGTCCATCCTGATTATGAACACCGACTTCTCCAAGCTGCGCAACAGTGTGTTTGTCGGTCATGTTGTTGAGAGCATGACCTTTAAGCCCAA
>URNU01000064.1 GCA_900549275.1 uncultured Collinsella sp.
AGATATATAACCATTTAAACTCTTACTCAAAAATTCGTATCATTTTTTTAATCTACAATTTAATTGACAACTACATCGCCTCATGCGTCTCGTACACGTGCGCATCCGCCTTCGAAGCTTCAGACAGTCCGTCATTGATCTTGGCGCACAGGTCGCAGGTGGAGCAGGCGTCGAGCTGCTCCTTGGTCACACGGCCCTCCTCGTAGTCGCGCACCACCTTGAGCTCGTGCATGTCGTAGGGCCTCTTGGTGAACAGGGCCTTCACCTTGTGCTTGAGCACCCACCAGCCGGGCTTCCAGATGTACTTATGCATGGCCGGGCTCACCGAGCCGATCATCCAGCAGTTGCGGTCGCAGTGGCGGACCTTCGCGCGGACCTTCTCGGCCTGGTCGGAGTTCCAGAGCTCGTCCCAGGACTCCTCGTTGAGGTTGCCCATGACCTCCTTGTCCTTGGTGCCGTTGCACGGCATGACGTCGCCGTAGGGGTCGATGAAAAAGGTGTCGAACGCCATGTCGCAGGGCAGCAGGCGGGGCTGGCCGTAGATGTAGTTGATAAGACCGTGGTTGAAGTAGGCGCGGAACCACTTCTTGGGGCTGTTGGACCTGAGCAGCTCGTTGACCAGGTCCTCGAAGTTCTTGGCCACCATGGGGCGGTCGTGGATGATGTTCTTGGCCTCGACGAAGTAGAAGCTGTTGTGAAGCGACGCCGTGGCGAACTCCATCCCCAGCTCGTCGGAAATCTTGTAGAGGGGCACAAGGTCGGGCGCGTTGAGGTCCTGCACCGTCATGCCGAAGCCCACGTCGGGGTGCTTGAGCTCGACGAGCTTCTTGAGCGTGGCGTAGCCGCGATTGTATCCGTTATCCAGGCCGCGGATCTTGTCGTTGGTCTGCTGCAGGCCCTCTATGGAGATGCGGATGCCGACGTTGGGGAACTCCTCGCACAGGTCGATGATGCGGTCGGTGAAGAAGCCGTTCGTGGAGATCACGATGCGGTCGGACTTCTTGTAGAGCTCGCGCACGATGTCCTTGAGGTCCTGGCGGATGAAGGGCTCACCGCCGGTGATGTTGGTAAAGTACATCTTGGGGAGCTTCTTGATGGTCTCGATGGAGAGCTCCTCTTCCGGACGGCTGGGAGCCTTATAGCGGTTGCACATGGTGCAGCGCGCGTTGCAGCGGTAGGTAACGATGACGGTACCGTTGAGTTTCTTTTCGGCCATGTGGATTAGTTTCCCTTCTTGCTATCGATGAGCTCCCGGTAGAGAGCCACAAGATCGTTCATGTACTTGTCCTGCGAACAGCGATCGAGAACGTATGTGCGGCAGTTCTCTTGCATCGCCGCGTAGGCATCCCGGTCTTTGACCAGCGCCGCGCCGCGCAATATCGCCTGGGACAGAGAATCGACATCGCCCGGCTCGCAAAGAAGTCCAGTGCGCCCCTCATCGACAAGCTCGGGAATACCGCCGATGTCGGTTCCGATGACCGGGGTTCCCAGCGCAAATGCCTCGACGATGGAATAGGGCATGTTCTCTCTCCAGCGCGAGCTCGCGATGGCCAGGGTGGCACGCTCCGTGTAGCGCCGCATGTCAGCACCGCTTTGATAACCGACCAGTTCGATACGACCTGAAGCTTCGGTGCCCGCGGCCGCGATCTTGTCTTCGATACTTTGCCTCTCAGGCCCATCTCCGGCGATTACGAGTCTTAGGTTGCCGGGCAGGGACGAAAGCGCATTGATGAACGCATCGACAAGTATGTCGACGCCTTTCTCGCTCGAGAGGCGCCCGAAGAACAGGAGGTAAGGATCGACTCGATCGGTCCTATCTGTACCGTCTGCCGCGTTGTCTAGAATCTCCTGTTTTGCGAAGTTCTGCATATAGACGACCTGCTGGGCGGGAAAACCGCCCTCGAGAAGCTTGTTCCTCATGAACTGCGAGGGAGCAACGATGCAGTCGATCTTGCTGTACGAACCATGAAGCTTAAGATAGTCCGCTTCGAGCATGCCCATACCGCTCTTTGCGGTGGAGCCCTTCACGCATCTACGCTTTAGGCAATTAGAGAAATGACCATCCAAACAGGCATCGCACACAGCACCCGAGCCATCGAGCATCACGTAATTCGGGCAGACCAGAATGTAATCGTGGGAAGTGAACAGGACCGGAACCCTATGCTGTTTGAGATACGGGACGTCCAGAATGGAGAGCGTGATCTGCCGATGCACGAGATTCATGTGCACGACGTCCGGGTGGACGCGCTCGCAGAGGGCTTGGAATTTATCCCTTGCCTCTTTTGAATATATCAGTGACGTCGCCGCCGAAACTTTCTGAGTCAGCGAGGTGGGGCCGTTGTAGTCTTTTGCGGACACAAAAAGGTCGGAATCCTCGCAGGGAACGTTCTCAGAACCCTCCATTGCAAAGAAATGCACCTCGTGCCCAAGGGCCTTCAGGCCCTCAGCGAGTCCGAAGTAGTATGTCTCGGAACCGCCCTTGAGGTAATGGAACTTGTTGACCAGGATAATCTTCATCGGCCACTCCCCCTGTAGAGCTCGAGGGTCCGCTCGACGACGGAATCCCAGTTGTAGGTTTTCTCGACGTGCGCCTTGGCGGCGGTGCTGAGGGCGCCTGCGCGGTCAGCGTCCGCAAGCAGGCCTTGCAGCGCGGCCCACAGGGAACCGGCACTCCCCTTCTCGAACGTCACGCCGTTGCCCGCGAGGACATCCGCGCACTCAGGGATGTCGCTCGTCACGCAGCAGCACCCATAGGCCATGGCCTCCAACAGGCTCATGGGCATGCCCTCCACGTCGGAAGGCAGCACGTAGGCGTAGCAGTTGGAATACAGCTCAGCCAAGGGCTCGCCGGTGACAAAACCGGTGAACACTATGCGATTGTCGCCTTGGGCCGCGGCGCGCAGCTCCTTCTCATATGCTGAGGTATCGGAGCTCCCGCCAGCGATGACTAGGCGCCTATTGGTATCAAGGGCCCTGAATGCCTCTATCAGCAGCTCAGGGCGCTTCTCGGGCACTAAACGGCCAAGATAGAGAAGGTAGGAGCCCTTCTCGAGATTCCACTTCTCTTTGATGACGCTCGCCGAAAGGGCCTCCTTGGCATCAACGCCATTAGGGATAAAGACCGCCTCGCGACCATAGGCTTCCATGAAATAACGCCTAACACCCTCAGAGAGCACAACCAGCCCATCAGCCTTGGTCGCAGCGGTCTTCTCCCCCATCTTGATGTAGGCGCTGGCGAGCCTGCCCCACTTGGCACGCTGCCAGTCCAGGCCGTGGATGGTGGCCACGGTACGAATGCCAGCGCGCTTGGCCAGTGCAAGCGGCACGCAAGGGCCCTCGGCATGATAATGAATCACATCGGGACGGTCCTTGATAGCCGCCTTGGTAGCAAAATATGAAGACGAGAGGGCAGCGAGGCCCTTCTTGTCGATTGTCTTAACCGGCACGACACGCACGCCGTCGACCATGTGCTCGCGGCCCTCCGCGGCATCGCCCGTCATGACGTCCGCGCCGGAGCGGTCGTAGCAGGTGACCTCGTGGCCGAGCGCCGCCATGCGGCGGGCGAGCTCGGTCACAACGACCTCCACGCCGCCCTCTCGCGAACCGTACCTCTTATGCCCGATCATCGCGATGCGCATCTAGCACGCACCCTTGCCGGTGATGACCTCAATAACCGTCAAGACAATAATTTTGAGGTCGGTCAAAATGCCTCGATTAACGATGTACTCAAGATCGCGCTGCACCATGCCATCAAAACCAGTTGAGTTTCGATCAGTGACCTGCCACCATCCGGTTATCCCGGGCTTCACGGCCAGGCGTTGCAGGTCGTACTCGGTGTACTCAGCGACCTCGTTGGGCAGCGGCGGGCGTGGACCCACCACGGACATCTGGCCCAGGAATACATTGACGAACTGCGGGAACTCGTCGATGGAGTGCTTACGGATGAACCTGCCGATCTTGGTGACGCGCGGGTCCTCCTTCATCTTGAACATGGCGCCGGCGATCTCGTTTTGTTCCTTGAGCTCGGCGAGACGCTCCTCAGCGTCCTTATACATGCTGCGGAACTTCCACATGCGGAAGGTGGTCAAGCTGCCGTCGGGGCGGGTCTGGCCAATGCGGATCTGGCTGTAGAAGGGGCTGCCCTCGCTCTCCAGGCGAATGACCGCGGCGAGCACCAGGCTCGGTACGACAATGACGGCCAGCACGAAGCCGCTGAACACGATGTCGAACGTGCGCTTCACAGCCCGATAGACAAGGCGCGAGCGATCCCAGTCCATGATGGATTGCATGGCCTTGTAGCGACCGGCGCCCTCACGCCGGTCCATGGCCAGAGCAATCAGCGCCGCCCCCACAGGCGCATTTGTCTCTGTTACTTCTTTAGCAGCCACAGTCAAACTTACGTCCCTGTTCCCCAGGGATCCCCCAATCGGTAAATTCAAAAATGCGAACGAATAGCTGGTGCAACGTCTCCCTTACGTTTTGCTGGGGACGTCCAGCGCAAGCAGCTCCCTAAAAGTGGAGTCACCCTCGCCCACGTCTACCAGGCACCAGCGTTTATGACGGTCGATCTTTTTAACGCGGGCCTCTTGCCCCACCAAGGGACCCTGCTCTATGTGCAACACACCGTCTTCAATGCGGGCCACGCTGTTGCGCACCACACCGTCGTCGTCCAGTACGCTGCGGTACCAGTCCTGCGCATCGTCCGGCATGGGCATGTACGCCCGCTCCCTACTGCCGGCGATGCGACAGCCAAAGCTCAACTGGGCCAAAGCCCTATCGAGCGCGGCGGCATCGTGCGTGGCGACGAAGAAATATTCCTTGTACATAGGTTTGGTTTGGAGCGACCAGGCGCCGTCCCGCTTAAACCAGAACTCCTTTTGCATCACAAAAGCGTCCTGCATCAGGTCATGCGGGATAATACGGCGGACCTTTTCGCAGGTCTCGCGCTCTTTTCCATTGGGGGTGTGAACCAGATACCAGCGGACGCGGCCGTGCTGGCTGTTGGCAGTAGTGCCACTAAAGGCACCAGGCAGCTGCTCTTGTCGCCGCATTGCCTGTTCCATCTCTCGCCCCCTTTTCTTGTCTCCGCGACGCACGCAGATGCAGGAACGTTAAGAACAGGCTTCTCGCTCGCAGCTAGGCGCAGTCGCAAAAGTACAGGTTTTTGTATCTTTCGACGAAGCTCATTATACGAGTAATTTCAGGCCGTTTTCCCTGATTGCACAAATTGCGGCGCGAGCGGATACATCTCCATACCCCTCTACAAAAACCTGTACATTTTTGCACAACAAAAAAAGCCGCTCTAGCAGCGGCTTTTTCTCGTTTGGACATAAAAAAGGCGACTGTCCTTTGTGGACGGTCGCCTTTGTTAATTGTTGTGAAGTTTGCCTTAGGCGCGGGTCTTAATCTCCTCGGTCACCTTGGCAACAAACTCGTCAACGCTCATCTGAACGGTCTCGTTGGAGCGATCGCGGACTGAGATGTTGCCGGCCTCGACCTCCTTCTCGCCCAGAATGAGCATGTAGGGCACGCGATCGATGCTGCGGGCCTCGCGGATCTTGTAGCCGATCTTCTCGTCGCGGTCGTCGCAGACCACGCGAATGCCGGCCTCCTCCAGCTTGGCGCACACCTCGTGGGCGTAGTCGCGGCTCTTCTCAGAGACGGGAAGCGCCTTGACCTGCACGGGAGCCAGCCAGGTGGGGAACTTGCCCGCAAAGTGCTCGATCAGAATACCGATGAAGCGCTCGATGGAGCCAAAGCATACGCGGTGCAGCATGATGGGGCGCTTCTTGGTGCCGTCGGCGTCCACGTACTCCAGATCAAAGTTGAGCGGCATCTGGAAGTCGAGCTGCACGGTACCGCACTGCCAGGTACGGCCGAGCGAGTCCTCCAGGTGGAAGTCGATCTTGGGGCCGTAGAAGGCGCCGTCGCCCTCGTTGACCTCGTAGTCCATATGCAGCTGCTCCAGAGCGGTGCGCAGGCCCTCCTCGGCGCGAGCCCAGTCCTCGTCCGAACCCATGGAGTCCTCGGGGCGGGTGGAAAGCTCAACGTGGTACTTAAAGCCAAACTTCTGGTACACGGAGTCGATGAGGTTGACTACGCCCACGATCTCGTCGGTCAGCTGGTCGGGACGCACAAACAGGTGGGCGTCGTCCTGGTTAAAGCAGCGCACGCGGAACAGGCCGTGCAGGGCGCCACGCAGCTCGTGGCGGTGCACCAGGCCAATCTCGCCGGCGCGGATGGGCAGCTCGCGGTAGGAGTGCGGCTTGGAGGCGTACACCAGCACGCCGCCCGGGCAGTTCATGGGCTTAATGCAGTACTCTTCGTCGTCGATAACGGTGGAGTACATGTTGTCCTTGTAGTGGTCCCAGTGGCCCGAGGTCTTCCACAGCTGCTTGTTCATGATGAGCGGCGTGGAGATCTCCACGTAGCCGGCCTTGTGGTGGATCTCGCGCCAGTAGTCCAGCAGCGCGTTCTTAAGGATCATGCCGTTGGGCAGGAAGAACGGGAAGCCGGGGGCCTCGTCGCGCATCATAAAGAGGTCCATCTCGCGGCCGATCTTGCGGTGGTCGCGTTTCTTGGCCTCCTCCAGCATGTGCATGTGCTCGTCGAGCTCCTCCTTGGTGGCAAAGGCGACGCCGTTGATGCGGGTGAGCATCTTGTTGTCCTTGTCGCCCTTCCAGTAGGCGCCCGAGACGCCGGTGAGCTTAAAGGCCTTGAGCGCCTTGGTGTAGCAGATGTGGGGGCCGACGCACATGTCGATGTAGTCGCCCTGCTGGTAGAAAGTGATGCGGGCGTCGTCGTCCAGGTCGCCGATGTGCTCGACCTTGTACTTCTCGCCGCGCTCCTCCATAAGGGCGATGGCCTCGGCGCGGGGCTTCTCGTACACGGAAAACTTGAGGTTCTCCTTGACGATCTTCTTCATCTCAGCCTCGATCGCGGGGAAGTCGTCCTCGCTAATCTTAACGCCCTCGGGCAGGTCGACGTCGTAGTAAAAACCGTTGTCGGTCGCGGGACCGTAGGCAAAGTCGGCCTCGGGATAGAGGCGCTTGATGGCCTGCGCCATGATGTGCGCGGCGGAGTGGCGGATGACGTGCGTGACCTCGTCCTGCGGGAGCTCGGCCACCGAACCGTCATTGTAGAGTGCCTTCATGGGTATGTTTTCTCCTCTCGGATGCCTGATGCAAGTGCGTGCGATGCGCTCGGCGTTTTTGACTTGCATCATTATAGGCAGGTTGCCTTGGTATACAAGCGCCCGCCGCACCTTAATGGCACGGCGGGCGATTTTCTACGCATGCTTCATCGTGTGGGGGCGGGGCTGCGGGGCGCGCGTGCGGCTTTCGCGTGACGCGCGGCGCCCGCGGCTTACGGCCGGCCCGGCGATGGATGCGTTACTGGATGCGAGTTCGGCAGTAGGGGCAGACCTTCCAGTGCGCGTCGAGCGG
>URNU01000065.1 GCA_900549275.1 uncultured Collinsella sp.
GAGGACCGCGCCAAGCTCGTCGCCATCACCGTGCTCACGAGCATGAATCAGGATGCCTTGAGCGAGATCGGCGTCGATTCGCCCGTGGCCGAGGAGGCCGCCCGCCTGGCAAAGCTTGCCCAGGCCAACGGCATCGACGGCATCGTGTGCTCGCCGATGGAGGCCCATGACATGCGCGAACTGCTCGGCCCCGACGCGCTGATCGTGACTCCGGGCGTGCGTCCGGTGGGTGCCGCCCTTGGTGACCAGTCCCGTGTGGCGACGCCCTCCCACGCTATCGAGCGCGGCGCGAGCCATATCGTGGTGGGCCGACCCATCACCGGTGCCGACGACCCGGTTGCCGCCTTTGACGCTATCGTTGCCGAGCTGGTCGAAAACGTCGCCTAAAAGATTCCCTCAAGTCACCACTTTTGGGTCTCATTAGCACAAATTAGCCCCTGTGCCTGCGAAAACTTTCCCATCCTTTGTGTGGAATCGCAGGTCAGGGGCTCAACTTTGACCTCCGTATATTGCACTTTTCGCAGGTATCGTCTAACCTATGGTGCCGTCGATTGGGCATTTAGTGCGTTTGACGTGCTAAAATGCCAATTATTGCATCAGATATAACCCAACTATTTGGAGGTTCGAATGGCACTCCCTCAGCTTACCGACGAGCAGCGCAAGCAGGCTCTTGAGAAGGCTGCCGCCGCACGTCACGCCCGCGCTGAGCTTCGCGAGCAGATCAAGAAGGGCGAGAAGTCCCTCGAGTCCGTGCTCAACTCCGATGACCCCATCGCTTCCCGCATGAAGGTTTCCACTCTCATCGAGTCTCTCCCCGGTTATGGCAAGGCTAAGGCCGCCAAGATCATGGAGGAGCTCGGCATCTCCGCTACCCGTCGCGTCCAGGGCCTCGGCGTCCGTCAGCGCGAGCAGCTCCTCGAGCAGCTGACCAAATAAGTGAGCGCTCAGGATTCAAAGCTCTTTGTGATTTCTGGACCGTCAGGTGCAGGCAAGGGCACGCTCGTCACTCGTGTGCGCGAGCGTCGCTCGAACCTGGGCCTGACGGTTTCGGCTACCACGCGAGCACCACGCAAAGGTGAGGTCGACGGCGTCAACTATTTTTTCCTGACGCGCGAGGAGTTCGACCGCCGCGTGGCAAACGGCGAGTTTGTTGAGTGGGCCGAGGTCCACGGTAACTGCTACGGCACGTTGGTGAGCGAGGTTACATCCAAGCTCGCCTCTGGTTCGTCTCTAATCTTGGAGATCGATGTCCAGGGTGCCTTGCAGGTCAAGGAGCGTTTCCCCGAGGCCGTGCTGATTTTTATCAAGCCGCCTTCGCTTGAGGTGCTCCGCGAGCGTCTGGTCGGTCGCGGTACCGAGACGCCCGAGACGATCGAGCTGCGTATGGCAAACGCCGCCGATGAACTTGCCCTTGCCGACCGCTACGACGACGTCGTGGTGAATGACGATCTCGACCGCGCGACCGATGAGCTCGTTCGCGTTCTCGATATGCATGAAAGGATCTGAGGTCCGTGTCCGTTGTAAAGCCTTGCATTGACGATCTTCTGGAGAAGACCGATCACAACCGCTTCCTGCTCGCCTCGCTTGCCTCCAAGCGCGCCTGCGACATTAACAGCATGCTGCGTGGTCAGCACAACCGCGTGCTCGCCGTCCAGGATGTCGACGACATCACCATTGCACTCTCCGGTGCCGATACCATCTCGATGGCTATGGACGAGATTGTCGACGGCGATATCTCCTACGACGAGGCCCGTTACGAGAAGGCGCTCGGCCACAAGGTCGCTGAAGCCTAAATGGCAGCTCGCGTCTGCCTGGTCCACTATCACGAGGTTGGACTGAAGGGCAAGAACCGCGCACATTTTGAGCATATCCTCATGGATAACATCAAGGCGGCCTTGGCCGCCTTTTCCGTGAATGCTGTGTCTCGAATTTCCGGTTATATCCTCGTGACCTTTAACGAGCATCAGGCCGACGAGGCGGCGCGCGTCATTCGCACCGTCCCCGGCGTTGCCCGCGTGTCCCTGGCATATCACACGAACCGCGACCCGCAGGAATACTGCGCCGCCGCCGTGAAGGCGCTGCGCGAATTTGGTCCCTTCGAGTCGTTTAAGGTGCATGCCAAGCGCTCTAACACCGACTACGAGCTCACCTCGATTGATATCAATCGACAGGTTGGCGAGGTGCTGTGCGAGGCGTTTCCCGACAAAAAGGTCCAGATGCACGACCCCGACGCGATGGTGCACGTGCTGGTGGTCCAGGGTAGCGTCTACGTGTATGCGCGCTCCGAGCGCGGCGTGGGTGGCTTGCCGGTGGGATCTGCCGGCAAGGTCGTGACGCTTCTGTCGTCGGGCATCGATTCTCCGGTGGCGACCTGGATGCTCGCGCGTCGCGGCGCGGTGTGCGTGCCGGTACATTTCTCCGGTCGTCCGCAGACGCCTGATACGAGCGAGTATCTGGTGCAGGACATCATCCGTGCGCTTGAGCCGGGTGTTCAGATCGGCCGCCTGTACGTGGTGCCGTTTGGCGATTGTCAGCGTGAGATCTCGGTGACCTGCCCCAGCAACCTGCGCGTGATCATGTATCGTCGCATCATGTATTCGGTTGTCGAGCGCATTGCGCATATCGAGGGCGCCAAGGCTATCGTGACTGGTGAATCGCTCGGTCAGGTTGCCTCCCAGACGCTCGAGAACATCATGGCCGTCAATGAGGCCGTGAAGATCCCCGTGTTCCGTCCGCTGATCGGTTCGGACAAGCAAGAGATCATCGCACGCGCTGAGGAGATCGGTACGTTCGATATCTCGACTGAGGCCGCTCCCGACTGCTGCACGCTGTTTATGCCGCGTCGTCCCGAGACACACGCCAAACTCGATGCCGTGCACGAGGCCTGGGAGCTGTTCGACCACGAGGAGATGATCGAGCGCCTGCTTAAGCAGACCGAGTACATCGACTTCTCCAGCAACACGTATAAGGCCCCTAAGACCTTAAAACGCAAACATTCCGAGCTCGCTCCACGTGAGATTTACCAAGATCACGAATAATGTTGTGTATAGACCGGCGGTGATTTTGCATCGTCGGTCTTTTTCTATCTGGACTTTTGGCGATAAACGGTTCATTTATCGACGTGTGCCTGAATTTATGGACATTTTTTCGCAAGGTTTTGGTCAGCTTTTGGTTTGACCGTGATAGCCGGTGTGGGCATGTGGAGGCTGCAGCGCTCGTTTCCTGACACGATGGTGTTGGGAGGTGTTTGCTATGGCGCAGCGTGAGCAACACGAACGGGTTAAACGGATGGATCGCTGGGCAGAAAAGCTGCTCGGCCATAAGGCGGTGGTCGTGGCGATTCTGGTTGCCATTGCCGCCGCGAGCGGCTTGGCGATGGCAAGTTTTAGTAGCCGCTCCAGCGGCGTGTCGTTTGAGCGTAGTGATGAGGCGAGCGCCTCGGATGTGCGCGAGGCCGAGGATACGTCACCTGACGATGCCGATGAGTCGTCTGCCAAGAGCTCTTCTGCTGCCGAGGTGTACGTCGATGTTGATGGCGCCGTTGTGAGGCCAGGCGTGTACCGGCTCAAAGATGGAGCACGGGTGTCCCAGGCAATCGATGCTGCCGGAGGGCTTACGGCCGAGGCGGATGTGACAGGGCTTAATCGTGCGTCCAAGATTACAGATGGTCAAAAGATCTATGTGCCGACGGTAGGGGAGCAACAGGCGGCTGCAGCGGTCGGCGGTGCCGACAGCGCCGCCGTGGCTTCTGGTGCGGGGTCTTCGTCGGGGCTCGTGAACATCAATACGGCAAGTGCGGCGGAGCTGCAGACGCTTTCGGGTATCGGGCCTTCTATGGCCCAATCGATTATCGACGAGCGGACGCAAAACGGGGCCTTTGTCTCGGTTGATGACCTTATGCGCGTATCGGGGATCGGTGAGAAGAAGCTCGCCAAAATTAAAGATTGCATCTGCGTATGAGTGCGACCGAGCGCGAGCATGTGATGCCACCGCGCCCATTGATGCCGTGGTCCATAGCCCTTTGTGCCGGCTTGTGTGCGAGCTGTGGTCTGGTACTTAACGTGGCAGCCGATGTGCTGCTGGGAGAGCGGACAGCGCCCGTCACATTGCTTATGGCCATTCCCGTTGCGGCTGCGGCGTGCATCGTATTGGCTCGGTCCTGCATACGCCTTGTGCGGTGGAAGCGATGGCTGTATGCCGCGGCTCTCGGCCTCGTGGCGGGAGCTTTCGTGTCCACGGGCTGGGCGATAGGGGCGCTGCACGCATCGAGGGCACTGGATAATCGGGCTGCGAGCAATCTCGAATTTTATGTACAAGGCGATCCGTCCATCAATGACGGTGTGTACTCCTATACCTGCGATGCGTATGCGAGCGAAAAGCGTTTGGGTCAGGTACGGCTGTCGTGTGATCGTGAGCTCGGCGCCGGTTCGCATGTGCGTGCCATCGGTCGAATTTCGCGCTTTGAGAATGATGCGTATGGGCGCTCACGCTTGCTTCGGGGCGAGCTTCGAAAGGTTAAAGTCGTCCGGTTGGTATCGATCGACGAGGGCTCTCTAGGGCCGTTGCTTCGGCTTCGAAACGAGCTCCTTGCCGTTATCGCGCCCGCGACCGATCCAGCGCGCTCGCTCATTGCCGGCGTTGTCTGCGGATGCTCGGCCGAGCTGCGTGCCCAGCCGGCGGGCGATTGGTTTTCGGTAACGGGCACCGCACATCTCGTCGCCGTCTCGGGCAGCCATCTTGCCATCGTCGGTTTTGTGATTGAGAGCGCCCTGCAAAAGACGCGTCTCTCTCGTGGGCTTCAGCGGGGGCTGTTGGTGCTGGCCCTCGCTGCCTATGCCGTTTTTACTGGCGCTTCGCCCTCGGCCGTGCGCGCGTGCTCTATGGTGGCGGCGTCGCTTGTCGCCAACGGCGCCGGGCGTCGTCGGCATGGCCTCTCGGCTCTATTTTTGACCATGGCAATCTTTGTGTTGCTCCGGCCGACAGTACTGTTCGAGATGGGTTTTCAGCTATCGTGCGCCAGTGTCTTCGCCATTCTTTGTTTTTGCCCCTACGCTACCTACGCCTTGGGCGAGCTGGGTGTGCCACCGGGCCTCGCCAGTATTTTGTCTGTCACGCTGTGCTCGCAGCTGGCGACACTTCCCGTAACCATTCCCGCATTTGGGACGTTTTCACTCATTGCCCCGCTTGCAAATGCTGTGATCGGTCCGGTGGTAAGCGTGCTGCTCGCTGTATCGGTTGTGTTGGTGCCCTGCTCGCTTGTGCCGCTGCTGCGTCACGGGGCGCTCGTGGTGCCCATGATTGTCGCACGCTGCGCCCTGTTCTTTGAGCAGCTCTTTGCTGCCGTTCCGGGCGCATCCGTAAGCGTGCCGCCCGATACGCCCTTGGTATACGTGGTGCCGTTTGCGCTGGCGGTCCTCTTGGTCTGGTGGCCACGTCCCCGCGCGCGGCCCATGGCAGTGGGGCTGCTGTGTTTGATGCTTGCGGCGGCTGTTCCGTATGTCTATTGGGATCGATGCGCGCCGCCTTCGGTGACGGTCCTCGATGTTGGTCAGGCCGATGCGATTCTGGTTCGTCAAGGCAGCGCTGTGGCGCTCGTCGACTGTGGGCTCGATGAGCGCGTGGTTTCGGCGTTGGCTCGCAATAACGTCCACCATATCGACGCCGTCTTCGTAACGCATTGGGACGAAGACCATTGGGGCGGTCTTCCCGATGTGCTCGATCAGTTTTCGGTTGGAACCATTGCGGTTGCGGCCGATGCGCTTGACGGCGCGCCTGCCGAGGTCCTGAATCGCCCCGGTGTAACGTATCGGCAGGTGGCCCGTGGAGACACGGTCGATATCGGCACATTTCGGGCTCGTGTGATGTGGCCGTTTGACACGGTGGATGGCGAGGGCAATGAGGACTCGCTTGTCTTGCTGCTCTCCTATGCTCAGGAAGGAAAGCGCTTGCGTATGCTGTTGACTGGTGATGCCGAGCTCGATCAGGAGCGCGAGTTTGTACAGGAGGTGGGCGATATCGATGTGCTCAAGCTGGGGCATCACGGCTCAAAAGTATCCGTCGACACTGACCTGCTGGAAACGCTTAAGCCCGAGCTCTCTATCGCGAGTGCGGGCGAGGGCAACCGCTACGGCCATCCATCCGATGCCTGCATCGATGCCGTTCGCGATGCGGGCGGCGCGTTCGCATGCACCATCGAACAAGGAGACATCACCGTCTCGCCGACCGTAACCGGATTTGCCATGCGATGCCAGCGACCGTGATGCTGCCGTTGGCGCGGGATAAGCCCGTGGGCTAGAATGGCACGGTACGAACACGAGAGCCTGCGGGAGGGGAGCGCGATGTCCGAAACCGGTCTGCTGCCGGCATATCTGATTGTCGGTACCGACGGAGTCAAACGCGACCACGCCGTCTCGCGTATGAAGGCGCGTCTGGAAAAGACGGGCGTGGTCGAGTTCAACCTCGACGAGCGCGATATGACCAAAGACCCCGATATCGAGTCGATTATCGGATCGCTTAATACCTTTCCCATGGGCAGCGAGTTTCGCCTGGTAATCCTTGACGGCTGCTCAAAACTCGCCAAAGCGATCTCTGAGCCGCTTGTCGACTATCTGGCGAGTCCCAACCCCACGACGGTTTGCCTCATAATCGCCGATTCGCTTGCTAAGAACACGCGCCTGTACAAGGCGATCGCTAAGACTGACAAGAAGGCCGTGATCGACTGTTCGGGCACCAAGCGCTGGGAGCTCCCGCGCCGCGTGCAGCAGATGGCGACGCAGCACGGAAAGTCCATCTCGACGGCGGCCGCCGAGGAGCTCGTTTCGCGCTCGGGTGAGAACACCCGCATGCTCGATAACGACTTGGCCAAGCTTGCCCAGATGGTCGAGGCGCCGCAAATTGAGCTTGCCGATGTGGAGCACTGGATCGTGCGCACGGCCGAAGTCCAGCCCTGGGACTTCCTCAATGCCGTCTCGGCTCGCGATATGCGGCGTTCGCTCGAGCTCTTTAAGCTTCTGCCCTCCAAGAGTTACGTGTGGACCTACACGCTGCTATGCGGACGCATTCGTGAGCTTATTGTCGCCAAGGCGCTCGATGCGCGTGGACAGGGTCGCGAGCTCGCCGCGACGCTCAAGCTTCAGGCCTGGCAGGTCAAGAATCACCTGACCTGGGCGCGTCGTTTTTCGATGACCGAGCTCGTTGCCGCGCTCGAGGGTGCCGTTGATGTGGAGCTCGCACTGAAGGGTTCGGCCGATTCCCAGACCGCGCTTTTGCTCTGGATTACGAACATCTTGAGAAAATCGTGATGATACCTGCCTATTTGACAAATTCGTTC
>URNU01000066.1 GCA_900549275.1 uncultured Collinsella sp.
TCCGGCGAGCTTCGCCTTTCGAACTATCTGCTGTGGCAGGTTGCCTATTCCGAGTTTTATGTCACCGATACCTATTGGCCCGACTTTGATCGTTGGGGCCTTGTCGACGCCATTTTGGCCTATCAGGGCCGCGACCGTAGGTTTGGTGGACTGAGCAAGACCGAGGAGGCTTAATCGTGTCCGATCGTCCCAAGGCGTCTGCTCCCAAGGCGCCAACTCCCAAGGCGCCTTCCGCCAAGAGCGGCGCGGCTGCGACTTCGTGGTTGGCCGGCTTTATTACCCGCGCCGCCGCAGGTATCGTCTACGCCGTTGTATTTATTCTCTGCCTGGTTTTGGGTATCGTTCCCACCGCCATCTTCGTCTCCGTCATGAGCGGCCTGTGCTGTTACGAGTTTTTCCGAATGACGAAGCTCGATGGCAAGGTGGCCAACGAGCGCCTGGGTATCGCTGCCGCCGTGCTCTTTCCGCTCTCGGCGCTGGGCGACTCGCTGCTGTTGAATGCCCTGCTTTTTGCTCTGATGCTTGCGGTGGGTATTTGGTATGTCTGGTCGGCGCGTACCCGCATATCCGATGTGGCTGTGACGCTTATGGGCCCCATCTACACCGGTTTTATGCTGTCTGCCATCGTGCTGCTGCGCGATGCCGTGCCCGGTTTTGCCGGCGCCCTGCTTTCGGTGGGTGTTTGCGCGTCTCTCTGGGTCTCCGATTCGTTTGCCTACATCGTGGGCAGCCGTATCGGCAAGCACAAGATGGTCCCCAAGATCTCTCCCAAAAAGAGCTGGGAGGGCTTTGTCGGCGGCATCTTGGGCTCGGTTCTCATCTGGCTCATTTTGTGGGCGACGCATTTCTATAAGCTGAGCTTGCCCTACGCACTGCTGTGCGGCGTGGTTGTGTCCATCCTGGGCGTTATCGGCGACCTTATTGAGTCACGCATCAAGCGTGGCGTGGGCGTCAAGGATTCCGGCAACCTTATCCCGGGCCATGGCGGCATGCTCGACCGTAGCGACTCGCTTATCTTTGGCTGCATTACCGCGCAGCTGCTTTTGATGATCGGAGGCGTGCTGTAATGGCGTTTCAGACGACGTGCGGCCCCGATGGGCGTCTGCGGGTTGCAATTTTGGGCTGTACGGGTTCTATCGGCACCCAGGCGCTCGATGTTTGCCGTCAGCATGTCGACCGCCTGCAGGTGACGGCGCTTTCCGTTAACTCCAGTACCGCTGAACTCGTTGCGTTTGCCCGTGAGTTTTCGGTTCCGGCCGTTGCCGTGGCCGATGCTGCCCATGGTGCGGACGCTGTACTGCAGGAGTTGCCCGAGGGCACCGAGCTCGGTGTTGGTGCGCAGGCGGTTTGCGAGCTCGCACGTCGCGATGACGTCGACTGTGTCCTTGTTGCCATTGTGGGCGCCGCCGGGCTCGAGGCGAGCCACGCGGCCTTGACCTCAAATAAGCGCCTTGCTCTTGCCAACAAGGAGTCCCTCGTTGTCGGCGGCGATTTGCTGATGCCGTTGGCGCAGCCGGGTCAGCTCATTCCGGTCGACTCTGAGCACTCCGCCATCTACCAGTGCTATCTGGGGGAGAATCCGCGCGAGGCTCACTGCATTTGGCTCACTTGCTCGGGTGGTCCGTTCTTTGGCCGTACGCGCGACGAGCTCAATCGCGTGACACGCGCCGATGCGCTGGCACATCCCACGTGGGCCATGGGGGCCAAGATCACCATCGACTCGGCCACCCTTATGAACAAGGGCCTGGAGCGTATCGAGGCGATGCATCTTTTTGGTTGCGACCTCGACTTTATCAACGTGGTCGTCCAGCGTCAGTCAAAGATTCATTCGATGGTCGAGTTTGCCGACGGTTCCGTGATGGCGCATCTCGGTGCGTCCGACATGCGCATTCCCATCCAGTTTGCTTTTTCTTATCCCGAGCGTTGGGATACTCCGGCGCCGCGAATCGATTTTCGTGAGTTGGGGCAGCTTACCTTCGATGCGGCCGATATGGACACGTTCCGTTGCCTCGCGCTTGCCGAGCGTGCGGGCAAAACGGGCGGCACCATGCCGTGCGTGCTGAATGCCGCCAACGAAGTTGCCGTCGATGCCTTCCTGCACGATGCCTGCACCTTTACCGATATCGATCGTATCGTTGAGTCCTGCATGGATGCACACGATGCACAGACGGTTGCATCCTTTGAGCAGCTTCGCGATATCGATACGTGGGCTCGCGCCAAGGCCGCCGAGGTGCTCGCTGCAACCCGCTCCTCATCGTAAGGATTGCTTTTCGTTTTTATGGATACTGTTCTGAGCGTTCTCTCCTCGGTCTTTTGGGGCCTGCTGATGTTATCCGTCCTTGTGTTTCTGCATGAGGGCGGCCACTTTTTAGCGGCTCGTGCGTGCGGCGTGCGCGTCACCGAGTTTTTCTTGGGCTTGCCGTGCCGCTTTGACATTCATCATACGTCGCGTCGCATCGGTACCAAGTTTGGCGTGACGCCGCTGCTGCTGGGTGGTTATGCCGCTATCTGCGGTATGGACCCGACCGATGTCTCGTGTGCCGACCGCGTGCTTGCGGCGATCTATCGTCATGGTCGCGTTTCGGTTGCAGACCTTTCCGTCGAGCTGGAGCTGCCCGAGGAGGATGTTCTCGAGGCTTGTGCCTTGCTTTTGGGCTGGGGTTCCATTGCGCCTTGGTATGAGGAGGGGGAGAAGCCTTCACCCAGTTACTATCCGGTTAGGTACCAGACGCTGCCGCGCGATGCTGCAGGATATACCACCTTTGACGGCCGCAAGTTCGATCGAGAGCATGCGACTGCCGAGGGCGATGTGTGGGAGCTGCCGGTCGCCGCGTCGGAGTTTCTTGAGCAGGAGCGTTCACATACCTATCTGGGCCAGGGTTTTCTCAAACGTGCCTTTATGCTGCTCGCGGGTATTCTCGTCAATATTCTGACGGGCTTTTTGCTGCTTATGAGCATCTACTCTATCGCCGGCGTATCGGTGCCGGTCGATAGCAATGTGATCGGTCAGGTTGAAGAAGGCTCGATAGCCGCCAAGGCGGGCATAGAGGCCGGCGACGCAATTCTTAGTGTCGATGGCGTGTCGTGCTCTTCCTGGATGGACGTGTACGATGCGATCGGAGCGGCCGCCGGCAAGGACGATATCGCCATTGAGTATCAGCGTGATGGTAAGAAACTTTCGACCTCGGTCGCGCTCAAGGAGGACGAGCGTTTGGGCGTTTATGCCTCCACGCAAGTGGTCCATTTGGACCCCATTACGTCGGCGCGCCTGTCGTTCTCCTATGTTCAGCAGACTGCTGAGGGCGTGATGCGCCTGTTGCAGCCGCAGCATACGATGGAGATACTCGATCAGTCCTCCTCGATTGTGGGTATCAGCGTCATGTCTTCTCAGGCGGCGGCAGCCGGTCCCGCGACGTTCTTGACGTTTGCCGCGCTCATCTCGTTCTCGCTGGGCTTTATGAACCTGCTGCCCATTCCGCCGCTCGACGGGGGAAAGCTGGTTATCGAGATTATTCAAAAGGTTGCCGGTCGCGAGCTGCCACTTAAGGTGCAGACAATCGTCAGCTATGTCGGCATCGCGCTCTTTGCGCTGCTGTTTGTCTATATGCTTCGTTCCGACGTCCTTCGATTTATTTTGTAGGGGAGTGTTTGGATTGTCTTTGTCCCATCCTTTGCCGCGCGAGCTGACGCGCCCCGTATTTGTGGGCGACGTGCAGATAGGCGGCGGCGCTCCGGTGGTTGTTCAGTCCATGACCTGTACCGATACCGCCGACGCCCAGGCAACGCTTGGTCAAGTGCGCGAACTCGCCCAGGCGGGTTGTGATGTTGTGCGCGTGAGCGTGCCCACCGAGGCTGCGCTCGAGGGCTTTCGCACGATTTGTGCCGAGTCACCGGTACCAATCGTTGCCGATATCCACTTTAACCACAAGCTGGCCATTGGCGCCGTGGAGGCCGGTGCCGCCAAGCTCCGCATCAATCCCGGCAACATCGGCGATTGGGCCAAGGTCGATGCCGTGATCGATGCCGCGGGCGCCGCTGGGTGCGCGATTCGCATTGGCGTGAACGCAGGCTCGCTTGAGCAGGATATCGCCGAGCGCGATGACCTTTCGCAGCCCGAAAAGCTCGTAATGTCGAGCGAGCGTTTCGTCAAACATTTTGAGGACCGCGGTTTTACCAATATCGTGCTCTCGGCTAAGGCCCATAGCGTGCAAACGACGCTCGATACCTATCGAGCCCTGTCGCGCGAGATCCCCCACGTTCCGCTTCACCTGGGCGTAACCGAGGCGGGTACCAAGCTTCAGGGCACCATTAAGAGCTCTGTTGGCCTGGGTATTCTGCTTTCCGAGGGCATTGGCGACACCATGCGCGTCTCACTTACGGCCGATCCGGTCGAGGAACCGCCGGTTGCCTGGGGAATTTTGCAGTCGCTGGGTCTGCGTCGCCGTGGTCCCGAGATCGTCTCGTGCCCCACGTGCGCTCGCTGCCAGGTCAACCTGATTCCCATCGCTGAGGAGGTCACCGAGCGGCTTAAGAACTACTCCGCGCCGCTTTCGATCGCCGTGATGGGATGTGCGGTCAATGGCCCCGGCGAGGCTTCTGATGCCGACTTGGGCGTTGCCTGCGGACGGGGTCAGGGCCTGCTCTTTTCGCACGGCCAGACCATTGGTAAAGTAGCTGAGGACCAAATTGTCGACGCGCTTATGGCCGAGGTCGACAAGCTTAGTGAGGAGAAATAAATGACTCGAGCAATGTATATGTCTAAGCTGTATGCTCCGACGCTCAAAGAGGATCCGGCCGACGCCGAGCTTGCGAGCCATCGCCTGCTGCTCCGTGCCGGTATGATTCGCAAGGAGGCCGCCGGTCTGTATTCCTATCTGCCGCTCGCGTGGCGCTCGATTCGCAAGATCGAGAACATCGTGCGCGACGAGATGGATGCTGCCGGCGCCCAGGAGCTCATGATGCCCATCATGGTCGATGCCGAGCTGTGGCGTGAGTCCGGCCGTATCGATGCCTATGGCAAGGAGCTCGTGCGCTTTGATGACCGCCACGGCCGCGAGTTCGTGCTCGGCCCCACGCACGAGGAGACCGTGACCGCCTTGGTGCGCAATGAACTGCGTTCCTACAAGCAGCTGCCGGTGAATCTCTATCACATCCAGGATAAGTTCCGCGACGAGTTCCGTCCCCGCTTTGGCCTGATGCGCGGTCGCGAGTTCATCATGAAGGACGCCTACAGCTTCTCTGCCACGCAGGAGAGCCTGCAGGAGGAGTACGACAAGATGAAGCAGGCCTACGCCAATATCTGCGAGCGCTGCTACATCAAGGCCCTGCCCGTCGTCGCCGATTCCGGCGAGATCGGCGGTGACACCTCCGTCGAGTATATGGCGCTGGCCGAGGCCGGCGAGGCTTCGCTGGTCTACTGCGACGATTGCGGCTTTGCTGCCGACGACGAGGCGGCAAGCACTAAGGTTGTCGTGACCGAGGGTCCCGGCGACGGTACGCTTACCAAGGTCGAGACTCCGGGCATGGGCACCATCGAGGCCGTTGCCAAGTTCTTTGGGTTCCCCGAGAACGGCACGCGCAAGTCCCTGGCGCTGATCGATGCCGAGGGTAAGCCCGTTGTGGCCATCGTTCCGGGCGATCACGAGCTCAACGACTGCAAGGCCGAGCACGTCTTTGGCAAGGGCTATCGCATGATGACCGATGAGGAGCTCCAGACCTACGGTCTGCACAAGGGCTTTATCGGACCGGTTAACCTTCCCGAGGGCATCCGTCTGGTCTGCGACGAGAGTCTGCGCGAGTCCAAGCAGTGGGCCTGCGGTGCCAACGAGGTCGACTATCACTTTACCGGTGCCTGCCCCGAGCGCGATTTTTCCGTCGACGAGTGGGCCGACCTGGTAACCGTCGTTGCCGGCGATCCCTGCCCGCACTGCGGCAAGCCGCTCTCTGCCGCTCGCGGCATCGAGGTTTCTCAGGTGTTCCAGCTGGGCACCAAGTACTCCGAGGCCATGGGTGCCACCTTTATGGACGAGGATGGCAAGGAAAAGCCGCTTATCATGGGCTGCTACGGCGTTGGCGTGTCTCGTTCTCTCGCTGCCGTCGTGGAGCAGCACAACGACGAGCATGGTATCGTCTGGCCGGTCTCCATTGCCCCGTACGAGGTCGCGGTGATTCCGCTCGATCCCAAGAAGGAGGAGTGCGCTTCCGTTTGCGACCACATCGTCGAGGCTCTGTGCGCCGAGGGTATCGAAGTCGTCGTCGATGACCGTGACGAGCGTCCTGGCTTTAAGTTTGCTGACAACGACCTTATGGGCTTCCCGTATCAGGTGATTCTGGGCAAGCGCGGCCTTAAGAACGGTACCGTTGAGCTCAAGGACCGTGCCACGGGCGAGCGCGAGGATGTGGCGATCGATGAGGTCGTCGCCAAGGTTGCCGAGCTTGTGAAGGCAGCACGCCGTTAATCGAGCCCGCTGCGTTGAGTGCGCTTACGAAGCGGCCCTGCGTCTCTCGAGGGAGAGGTGCAGGGCCGCTTTTGCGTCTAAGAATTTGTTATAGCTAAAAGGGTAACCCCGCAGCCCATATGAGCTGCGGGGTTACCCTTTATGCCTTCGATGCGAAATGAACCGCTCAGATATTACTGATAATCGACGACGTCGATCCAGTTCTTCAGGAACTCATCGTTCACGTTGCGCTTACGAGCGAGCTCGGAAGCGGCGACGATGCTCGTCCACTGACGCACGACCTGCATGGGCATGTCGGCGCGGTCGCAGTAGAGCTCCAGGTAGGCCTCGGCCTGGTCCTTGCTGTTGAGGGCAAAGAGCAGGTAGGTGGTGGCAACGTCGGCAGCAGGGGAGCCCTGGGTGGCGTGTGCCCAGTCGCACACATAGAGCTGGCCGTCGTCGCCGACGATGACGTTGGAGGGGTTGAAGTCGCCGTGGCAGACCTTGAACTCCTTGGTCATGCCGTCCAGACGCTCCTGAAGGTTGTAGCGCGTGGTGGCATTGAGCTGATCAAGGCTGTCGATCATGCGGGCGTACTTGTCGCGCTGACGGTTGAGCAGCGGGGAGGTGTAGCCGTGGATCTCGATCTGGAGGTCGACGAACATCTCGAGGTACTCACCAAAGCGCTGGGGCTCGGCAGTCATCTTCTCGGCAAGGGTGGTGCCCGGAACCTTCTCGGTCACGAGCGCCCAGCCGTTGGCGTTCTCGAGCTGGGAAACCTCGAGAGCCTTGGGGCTGCGGATGCCGCACTCATTGATGCGGGCAAGATTCAAAGCCTCGTTGAACACGTCGGAGAC
>URNU01000067.1 GCA_900549275.1 uncultured Collinsella sp.
ACGACGGAGTTGTCCTCGTCATCGGTCATCGTGGCGCTCTCGCCGGTGGTGCCCAGGGTGAGGATGGCGTCGGTGCCGTTTTGCAGGTGGAAATCGATAAGGCGCTCGAGTGCGTCAAAGTCGACGCTGCCGTCCTTTTTAAACGGCGTGACGAGGGCGACGATTGAGCCCTCGAGGTTGCGGATATCCATGTTCTTCTCCTTCGCTTCCGCGATCTGGATGCGCTTATTCCATTGGGCGGCGACGGCCAAGCGCTCGTCTTGGGCGCGACGGCGGGCACTTTCGGCGCGCGACTTGGCCAGCAGCTCTCGGCCGCTCGGCAGCACGTCGAGCGTGGCAAAGTAATCGCCCGGGCGCTCGGCACGGCGGATGAGGTCGGCTGAGCCATCGGGGCGCAGCAGAACCTCGGCGGAGCGCAGACGTCCGTTGTAGTTGTAGCCCATGGAGTAGCCATGCGCGCCGGTATCGTGGATCACGAGCACATCGCCCATGTCGATATGCGGTAACTCGCGATCGATGGCGAACTTGTCGTTGTTCTCGCATAGGTTGCCCGTGATGTCGTAGGTGTCCGTAACGGGTACTGTGGTCTTGTCGGCGCCACCCGGCTGGCCCATCACCGTAATGTGGTGGTAGGCGCCATACATGGCAGGGCGGATCAGATCGACGGCGCTTGCGTCGACACCGATATAGTCCTTGTAGATCTGCTTCTCGTGGATGGCCTTGGTGACCAGGCAGCCGTAGGGGCCTATCATAAAGCGGCCCATCTCGGTGCAGATGGCCACATCGCCCATACCGGCGGGAACCAGGATCTCGTCGTATGCCGCGTGTACCCCCTCGCCGATGGTGTGGATGTCGTTGGCCTGCTGCTCGGGCAGATAGGGGATGCCGACGCCGCCGGACAGATTAATGAAGGCGACATGTGCGCCGGTCTCGCGCTCCAGGCGCGCGGCAAGCTCAAAGAGGATGCGCGCGAGCTTGGGGTAGTAGTCGTTGGTGACGGTGTTGCTGGCAAGGAATGCGTGGATGCCAAAGTCCTCGGCGCCCTTGGCCTTGAGCATACGGAAGGCCTCGAAGAGCTGCTCGGTGGTCATGCCGTACTTGGAGTCGCCGGGGTTATCCATGATGCCGTTGGAGAGTTGGAACAGGCCGCCCGGATTAAAGCGGCAGCTGACCGTCTTGGGGATGGGCCCCGCAACGTGCTCAAAGAACTCGATGTGGCTGATGTCGTCAAAGTTGACGATGGCGCCCAGCTTGTCGGCGAGCTCAAAGTCCGCTGCCGGCGTGTCGTTGGACGAGAACATGATGTCGTGTCCCGTGATACCCAGCGAGCGGGCGATCATGAGCTCGGTATGGCTCGAGCAATCGCAGCCGCAGCCGTATTCATTGAGAATGGAGATGAGCGCCGGGTTGGGATTGGCCTTGACGGCAAAGTATTCCTTAAAGCCCGGGTTCCATGCGAAGGCGTCGCGCACCTCTTGCATGTTGCGGCGGATGCCCGCCTCGTCGTATAGATGAAACGGCGTGGGGAACTGCTCGACGATATGCTCGAGCGTCTCCTTGTCCACAAACGGCTGCTTGGCCGCATACGCTTCGTTGGGGGTCAATGCCATGTCCCGTAAACCTCGCTATCCAGACGGCGCCATCTGCGCATCGAATCCGTATAGCGTGGACCCAATGTCCGGATAGCGCTCCCGCATTGCTGCAGACAGTCCTGCGGGTGTTTCCCGCAGGCCCACCAGGTTGTTCGTGCCCAAAAAACCCAGTTCGGCGGGTTTCGCCTCCCCACGGGGTCAAAGCCTGCCGGCTCGCCCGCGGTTCTTCGTGCCCGCGCCTCTATCAAGTGGTAACGACCCTACCACGTTGCACTTTACCAAACAAGAGTATTCGTATATAACGTTTAAAAAATGCAGGGATATGCTAGAAACATGTGTGCCACAATCCTGTATCACAATAAATTGCAACAGATATGCCTCACGAAGGGATCTTCTATGACCGAGCTCCAAGAACTCCGTCGCTATCGCCGCGACCTCCATCGCATTCCGGAGCTCGATTTCGATCTTCCTCAAACCATAGCCTATATCGAGGGCGTGCTGGCACCGCTCGCTTGCGAGGTGACCCATCCGTGCCCCAGCTGCGTCTGCGCTTTCTTCGACGCTGGCGTTGGTGCCTCGCATGCCACGGCGATTCGCGCTGATATGGATGCGCTGCCCATTGCCGAGGCAACAAGGGCGGTGTTCGCCTCGACCCATCCCGGCAAGATGCACGCTTGCGGACATGACGGACACATGGCTATGGCACTTGCGGCGGCAACCTTTGTCGACCGCACGATCCGTGAGCAGCCGGGAGCCATTAAGCGCAATGTGCTCTTTGTGTTTCAGCCGGCTGAGGAGACGACTGGCGGTGCCAAGACGGTATGCGAGAGCGGCGTGTTCGAATGCTACGGGGTCGACCGCATTTTTGGCTTTCACGTGTGGCCCGATCTGCCTGCCGGCACGTTGGCGAGTTGTTCCGGCCCGCTGCTGGCGCGTTCGAGCGAGACGCACATCCATATTCACGGTACGAGTATCCATATTGCTAAGACCTATGGTGTGCCGGTCGAGGAGTCGCACGATGCGGCCTTGGCTGCAGCGAAGTTTTTGGTTGCCGAGCGCGAGCTGATGGACGAGCTGGGCACCGACGAGCCCTGTATCGGCAAGTTTGGCCTACTGCAGGCCGGTACCGTCTGCAACGCGGTGGCGGGGGAGGCCCATGTTGCCGGCAGCCTGCGTGTGTTTACAGACGACATGTTCGACCGGGCACGCGAGGGCGTGCGCCGCGTGCTTGATGAGGCATGCACTGCAACGGGCTGCACGTACGATCTCGACTTTGCCGAGGGCTATCCGCCGGTCGACAACGACCCCGAGCTGTTTACCCGAATCGCGCCTGCTCTGCCCGAGTTACAGCTCGTGGACGAGCCGCTGCTGATTGCCGAGGATTTTGCCTTTTATCAGCGCCATCTGCCAGGTGTGTTCTTCCTGCTGGGCACGGGCGTTCCTGTCAGTCAGGATAATCCGAGCGACGCCGAGGGCTGCCCCGCCCATGCCACGAGTGCCCTGCATACTGATACCATGCTCTTTGACGAGAAAATCCTACTCAAGGGCCTCGATGTCTACAAACGATTGCTTTTGCTTGCTTAAGTGGCGAGGGATACCTGTTCTAGAAAACACGAACAGATGTACGGTATAATAGAGATGTAAGTCTATAGAAACGTTTGACGTTATTAACGTAAGGCGATACTATGATTGCATCATATAAAGATGAAGACGCTGAACGCTTTGCAATGGGTACGCGGGTTAGGAAGTTCATTCCTTTTGAGCGGGTCGCCTTGAGGAAGATTCGACAACTGCAGATCTGCGCTTCGCTTGATGATCTTCGCGTTCCGCCAGGCAATCGTCTTGAAGCGTTGAAGGGCGATCGCGCCGGTCAATATAGTATCCGTGTCAATGAGCGCTTTCGGGTCTGTTTTGAGTGGAGACAGGGGGTGGCTTGGAATGTCGAAATCGTCGATTATCACAAGTGATGAGACTGCGCCCGATTTGCTGTCGCCGGTGACTCCTGGTGAGCTTCTCAAAGAGGAATTTCTTGTCCCTATGGGTATTTCTCAATATCGCCTTGCTAAGGAGACCGGGATTCCGGCTCAACGCATTGGACAGATTATCTTGGGAAGGCGTCGTGTGACGGCCGACACCGACCTTCGCCTTTGCCGCTACTTTGGCCTGACGGATGGATATTGGCTGCGCGCCCAGATAGCGTTTGATCTCGAGGCGGAGAAGAGGCGCATCGAACCGGAACTGGATAAGATCGTTCCTGTCCAGCAGGTTATCGCATTGTAGTGTTCAAAGATGTTGAGGTTGGAGTGACGATGGGGCGACGCCGACAGACTGCCGTTTATAGTCCCGGTGGGTGTGGATGCGGCTTGTTGTTGCTTCCGGTTATTGCTGTGAGCATTGGCGTGATGTTTGCGCTTGCTGGACTGGCGGCAGCGGCACTTGTGCTGTTGATTGTGGCCATTGGCGTGACGATTTGGCTCTGCCGCAATCGCGAGCAACGTCGTGCCGACGGCAAGACCAATGCCGGATGGGTCGTCTTCCTGGTCATTGCGTATCTGCTGAGTGTCAGTTACTTGGCGTTCTTTATCCTGCTGCTCATCAGCACCTTTACTGGGGAATCCGTCACGGTGGGTTGATGCGCTGCCAGCAGGCGGTCGCGCAAAGTGCGTTTGCTCGGCGTTTGGATAGCTGCATTGGCCGTTTACCGCAACCTTAGCTCTCAGCTAATGAATTCAAGTTTAATCCTTCCTACGATGTGCTGTGTGCCGGCGCGGTAGCCGGATCGTAGGAAGGATGCATAATGAAAAAGCTCGAAAACGATGTGCTGCTGAGCCGTCGCGCTGCACTTGGCGCATTCGCCACCGTCGCCTTGGGCGCTGCCGGTCTTCTTGCCGGCTGTGGTAGCGATAAGGCGACCGTCACTGAGGACACTGGCGATGGCGACAAGAAGGAAGAGGCGAAGAAGGAAGAGCAGTCTACGACTGACCTGGCGGTTGGTGCGACGGTGACCACGGCTGCCGGTCTTTCCGTTGTTGTCGATTCCGTCCAGTCCGGCCTCACAAATTATGACGGTTCGACCATGACGGGCATTCACGTCACGTACGTTAACAATGGCGATGAGGGCGCAGATTACAATATCTACGACTGGAAGGGCGAGGACGCCAACGGCGCTCAACAGAATCAGGGCTACTACAGCGAGGGCTCCGGTGAACTGCAGTCTGGTACCCTTGCCGCCGGTGGCTCCGTGGCGGGCAATATCTACTTTGATGGCGATATCAAGAAGGCACTGTATTTTGCCAACATCTTCGATAAATCCGCGACCGCAAGCTGGGTTCTTGCTTAGCGTGTTGATGCCGTTACATCGTTTGGGGGTGAGGCCGTATGCCCGATAAGAAGCTAACCGAAGAGTTGCTCAACGAGCTGCTTGATGCCCCGAGTATCGAGGGTTATATCAAAGAGCACGACTTTGCCGCCCCGTCGCTTTCGGAGTATTTGAAACAACTTTTGGAAGAAAAGGGGCTGGAGCGTTCGCGTGTGGTGCGTATGGCCGACCTCAACGAGACGTTTGGCTATCAGATCTTTACCGGTGCGCGGCATCCGAGCCGCAATAAGGTGCTGCAGATTGCCTTTGCCATGGCGCTGACGCTCAAGGAGGCCAACCGCGCCTTGACGGCGGCAGGCGCCAATGTCCTCAACTGCAAGAACCGCCGTGACGCCATCATCATTTTCTGTATCGATCGTGGCTGCAGCCTGCAAAAGGTGAACGAGGAGCTGTATCGCTTTGGTGAGGAGACGGTGAGCTAACGGTTGGCTGCCGGCGGAAGCTCCGTTCACGATTTTTAGAACGTGCAGGGCACGGGCGTCATGGGGCGTCCGTGCCCTGCGCTATTATGGACGCCATGGATACTCAGAGCCCAACATATTCCGATGATGAGCTGACCGCCGCGCTCGCCGGACACCTGGCGTCACTTGAGCGTGATGACAGCTATCGCGTAGGCCGCGTGCTCAAGCACTCCGACGTCGAGACGACCGAGCTCGTATACTTTGAGGGCTCTGGCGGAGGATCTCTTGGCCCCTTTGTTCGCAAGCGCATCGACGCGTCGGCCCAGATTGGCGGAGCGTATGAACGCCTGTTTGCGGCCCAACGTGCCGGGCGACGTTACGAGCACTTGCCTCGGATTGTCGATTGCCACCACGTGGGCGACGAGCTTTGCGTGGTCATGGAATACATCGAAGGTGAAACGCTTGGGGCCCTGGTGGGGCGTTTGGGTGCGACGCCCGATTATGCTTGTGAGCTGTTTGGCACCCTTTGTGATGCAGCTGCGGAGCTCCATGCCGGCTTTGCGTCGGCGGGGGAGATGGCTGCGCCGGTGATCCATCGCGATCTAAAGCCCTCGAATATCATCGTGTCGGGCGCGAACTATACGCCCGATACAGGCATGACGTTTTCATCGCTGGTGATTATCGACTTGGGAATCGCTCGCGTGTGGCGTGAGGGAGCCGATGCCGATACCGTTAAGTTTGGCACGCGACCCTATGCGCCACCCGAGCAGTACGGTTTTGGCCAGACGAGCGTGCGCAGCGATGTCTATGCGCTCGGCGCCCTGCTGTTCTTTTGTCTGACGGGGGCCGACCCCAAGCCGGGTCGGGACATGCGCGAGCAATGCGAGGCATGTGACGTCTCCGCCTCGCTTGCCGATGTTATTTGCATGGCGATGGCACTCGATCCGGACAAGCGCTTTGCAAGCGCGAAGGCACTAGGGCACGCTGCACGCGCATCGTATGCGTTGTCCGCACCGACGCCATCGTCCGCGCCGAATGCTGCTTCCTTTCAAGAGCCTCCAGAGCGGCGAGTTGTGTACCCTGATTCCGTGCTCCCCGCAGATCAGTCTCGGGGTGGATTGCCGTTGGTGCCTGAGCGTCCGAGTTTACTCTCCCGCATTCCCGACACCATTGGGCGCATTTGGAACGCATTCGTCTATCTTTCGCTACTTGTTTTCTTTGCCGGAAGCCATGTCGCCGTTTTTCATCCCACGGGCGCCAACCAAAACTACCCGATGTGGTTTCTCGCGATTGAGTATTTTATCTTCGTCGACGGTCTCGTAGTGCTCATTCATTTTGTGATGCTCGATAAACGCCGCCTTCGCCGGCGGTTTGAGCTACTCGATAGATATCGCGGTAAAAAGCTTGCAAAGCTCTGGCTCAAGGCCATGGGTGTGCTCTTGTTGGCAATGATTATCATTGTTGCCATCGCAAACGCGACTGGTGTCGTCGATACCTCCGTCGCGTAAAAGAAAAAGGGCCCCGATTGGGGCCCTTTGACGTTAATCTTAGATGCGGTTCATCTGGGCTGCAACCTTGTTGTACCAGTCCTGCCACGTGGGCGGGCAGTACTTTTTGGCGGCTGCTGGGGTAAGCGTGGAGCCATAGTTGGCGCCAAGGTAGGCAACGTGGGCAGAGACGCCCTCGCTCCAGCTACCAAAGCTCCGCCAGCCGCCGCCACGGGCGCTCCAGCCCCAGGCGTTATAGGAGCCGGCACAGTAGAGGCCCTTGCTGCTCTCGACGCAGGCGATGGCGGGGGACCAACGGGGGTCAACACCGGTGTTCCAGGCTGCGACGGCAAA